>NZ_JBEOOQ010000026.1:0-67242 GCF_040309305.1 Pseudoalteromonas sp. RB2-MNA-CIBAN-0110
TGCCGAACTCAGTAGTGAAACGAAACAGCGCCGATGATAGTGTAGCATTTGCTATGTGAAAGTAGGACATTACCAGGATTTAATTAAGAGAAACCCGTTACAGCAATGTAACGGGTTTTTTGCTTTTTGAAATTAGTAAAACTCAGCATACTAAGAGATGATACGATTAATAATAGTGTAGTATTTCACTGTGACTCTCTACCGCTGTGGGCACTACGACATCCTACTGCGTAGCGCACCGACTTCACATTGTAGAGCGCTCGAATTTAAGATTCGGGCTTTTTTATGTCTGCAGAAAAATGAAGTACGCGCAATTAACACCCACTCACATCAACACCTATCACGTAGGTCGGGCGAGCGTAGCGACTCCCGACGCTAAAATCATAAAAACCTCCGCTCGACAATGAGTTCGTAGCATTTGCACTGTGACTCTCCACCGCAGTGGGCATCATGAATTTAATTAAGAGAAACCAGATACAGTAATGTGACGTTTTTTTCTATTTAAATTTAGTAAAATCTCACCGTTAAATTCGACAACAAAACTAGGTGCACTTAATCGCGCGTGTTAAAATCCAATTTTTATGAATGACGATATAGAGGTCTAGATTGCCTACAGCTGATTACCAAAAGGTGCTTGATGAAATAGCATATGAAGTACGTCCTTTATTATCACAAGGGAAAGTAGCTGATTATATACCGGCGCTTGCCGAGGTTGATCCGGAACAATTTTCTATCGCTATTTATACAACTGATGGTGAAACTGTATGTGCGGGGGATTGTTCTCAACGCTTCACTATTCAATCAGTTTCTAAAGTTATGACACTTACTATGGCACTACAGCGTTATGGTGATGAACTTTGGCATAGAGTCGGAAAGGAACCCTCAGGTACAGCCTTTAACTCGCTTACACAGCTTGAGTTTGAAAAGGGAATACCTCGAAACCCATTCATCAATGCAGGCGCAATTGTAACGTGTGATGCGTTATACAGCCGCTTATCTGCGCCAATGCATTCTATGCTCGAAACCTTCAGGTTATTAGCTGGTAATAGAAGCATAGTAATTGATAAAAAAGTCGCTAATTCAGAGTATGAGTTCAGGCACCGAAATGCTGCGATGGCGCATTTGATGAAATCGTTTGGTAATTTTGAAAATGAAGTTGATGATGTTTTGTGGGCTTACTTTAACTTTTGCTCTATTGAGCTCAACTGTATTGAATTAGCAAAAGCTTATAATTTTTTAGCTAATAAGGGTGTTGATAATCGATCGGGCAATCGTGTTTTAAGTAGTCGTCAGAATAAACAGCTTAATTCGCTTTTATTCACGAGTGGTTTATATGATGCTGCGGGTGATTTTGGTTACAGAGTGGGCATGCCAGGTAAGTCGGGAGTGTCAGGAACTATTTTAGCTGTGTTACCAAATAAGTTTACTGTAGCTGTTTATTCTCCGGGGCTTAATTCGTTTGGTAACTCCGTTGCAGGAATAGCAGCATTAGAACTGCTATCTAAAAAGCTCGATATTTCTATTTTTTAGGAAATCGATAGGGAGCAATAATTGCTCCCACCGTTATTTATTGTTCCCAATAAACTTGTTCTAAACAATCTTCACGTTCAGGTAAACCACGAGATAAACGCGGAGAGTGCTGAACTAATACTTCATAGCTCGCTCGGTTAGCATATTTACTAATTTGCGATAGTGACGAGTAAGTAATAGCTTGTTGCTGATGTTTAGCTGAGTTTGCCACATTAAGCTTATGGTAAACATTCGCTGACAAATCATGTAGTACAGCCGCAAGTGCGCAGTCACCTGCACCATTGGTGTTTTTGATTGAATCAGGTCCCCCCATAAATGGGGCCGTATGACTATATGCTCTGATAGGTTCATCACACTCATCTTTACGCATAGCTCGTGAGAATTCGTAACGGTTAAAATCAGGTATGGCGCCTGGTAGTAACGGGTATTCGGTTTCACGCTTTAAGCTTTCGTCTACGTAGCCGGCCATAAATAAGCCTTTTTCGCCAGCGGTACAAATAACTAAGTCTACCCAATCAAGTGCTTTATCAGCAGCTAGAAGAGGATCTTCAAAACCTGTAATAGCTAAACCTTCTTCTTCGTTCATAGCAAGAATATCAACATGCTTTTCAACAAAGTTTGCCCACCAAGTAGGGTCTTGTTCAATTAAGAACTTAGTACCGAGTGTAAGCACAACTGGCACACCTGCGTCATTAGCGTATTTTACCGCTTGCATAGTGGCTTCAGTCATTGTTTCGCTACCTTGAGTACGCATAAGATAGGCACTAATCACTAACGCTGATGAATTCTCAATAAGGTCTTTATCGATAGATTCAGGACGTAAGTGATTCATTAGGCCTGCACTTATTGCAAAAGTACGCTCACCGGTTTCATCAATTAATGTAAAACAACGGCCTACAGGCCCATCAACTGGTTGAAGGTAGTTTAAGTCTACACGGCTTGAGGTATTACATAAAAAACGGTAAGCGTAGCTACCTATTTTTATATTTTCGCTCATTACGCCTAATAAAACTGAGCGATCATCTGCAAGTACAGAGTAGTTGTGCATAGTGTTACCAATGGTTCCACCGGCAAACTCAAAATCAACCATATTGTTTAATTTTAAACGATCGTATAAGGCGTTTGTTGTATCGCTATCAATAACTTGCGACATCCCTCTACGTAGTTGAAATTCGTCAAGGAAAGCTTGATCAACTTTTGCCTCTATATCAACAACGATCTGATCGATACCCGTAATATAACTACGTTGTAATCGCTCTGTTGCGTTAAGTTGATTGGTAAGTGGATCTTTGGCTTCCACTGGAAAATAATGTTTATGCCTGCGGCGTCCAGGAAATTTCATTTGCTACCCGTGTTGTGAGCTAAATAAAAAAAGCGTGAGATTATAGCGTAAATCAGCACGAGTGAGCCATTACAAACGGGTAAATATTGTTTTATTTTTGGAATAAAGTAATGAATGGCGCACTTTAGAGTGCTAACTAGGTATAATTACAGCATAAAAGGTTATTTAAGTAGAAATAATGAACGAACCATTTGATGATTCCTACTGGATGGAACAAGCGCTTTTGTATGCAAAGCAAGCAGAGCTGCTTGATGAAATTCCGGTTGGAGCAATTGTAGTCAAAGATAACCAGCTAGTTTCAGTCGGGTATAACCGCTCAATAACGGATAATGACCCATCTGCCCATGCCGAAATGATTGCAGTGCGAGAAGCTGGAAAAGTCCTTAACAATTACCGCTTAATTGATTGCACCCTATACGTAACGTTAGAGCCATGTTCTATGTGTGCGGGATTGTTAGTGCATAGTAGAATAAAGCGTTTAGTATTTGGAGCAGTCGATGCTAAAACAGGGTCTGCGGGTTCAATTATGAATTTATTACAAGAGCCTAAGTTAAATCATCAAGTTGAGGTGTGCGGTGGTGTTTTGGCACAGCAGTGCGGGGATACTATTTCGAATTTTTTTAAACGTAGAAGAGCGCAAATTAAAGCAGCTAAGAAAGCTGCTCGTGATGATCAAATAAATAAGCCTAACTAAAGTTAACTAGCGATTGGCTCTATTTCTGATTCAGCCATTTGCTGCATAGCAAACATTCGGCGACGCCAGATGATTTTTTTGTGTAGTTTTCGCAACATAACACGACGACGTGTGGCCGTTGAATAAATGACATTGCGTTTTAATCTTTGTGTGCGTCTACGTTTTAGCATGTTTTCTCCTAATGCAAGAGTGAGAAAGGCACGGGTATATCTTATAAAATAATGATATACAATTAACACACATTAGTGATCATTTGGTGACAAGTAAACAGATATTTAATTTACTTAAATTTTGCTTACTGACATACTCAATAAACGGGTACTTATATTAATCTTAGCCATTGTTTTCACTCGACTGTTCGGGTTCGATTATAGGTTGTTTTTTTCTGTTTGAGCTTCGTCGGCCTTACTTTTCACTTCACTTTTTTCGTTTAGCTTTAGCTTTAGCTCAGTATCAGTGCTCAACTCTGTAATTGGTTCTGGCTCAGGCTCTGCAGCAATAGCATCATTTTCATCTAGCCAAACAAGTGCATCGTAATAGCGACGAATATTATCGACATATTTAACAGCTACATCGCCTCGGGCATAACCGTAGCGAGTTTTACGGTAATAGCGCTTTTTAATTAATAGCGGTAGGCGTTTTTTTACATCAGCCCATTTGTCAGGACTTGCACCTTGCTGTTCGGTAATTATACGTGCGTCGTTAACGTGCCCCCAACCTACATTGTATCCGGCCAAAGCAAGCCATGTGCGGTCGGGTTGCGGGATACGGTCAGGAATACGTTTAATAAGCTTGCTTAAGTATTTAGCGCCACCACGAATGTTTTGCTCTGGTTCTAACCGGTTAGTAACACCTACTTGTTTGGCTGTACTGCGAGTTAGCATCATGATGCCGCGCACACCTGTTGGTGATTTAGCGCGAGGATTCCACATAGATTCTTGATAGCTTAGTGCCGCTAATAACCGCCAGTCAAGGCTACCTGCATATTGTTCAAACCATGGCTGGTATGTTGGTAAGGTTTCTTTAATTGCTTCGATATAAGCAAGGGTATTTACATAGTTAAATTGGCGTACGTGACCAAAGTATTTTTCTTCAAGTACATAGAGCTGGTTACTTTGCTTAACGTCACCAAAAAATGGCACCAACAACGCATATAAAGAGTCGTCTTTAGATTTATTAAGTATCCATGCAATCGGGTCGTTATGGCTAACTGAAAAACCAATGCTTAAATTTGGGTGATAACGGCGAAACAGCGATAGCGTATGCGTATCAGCGAGTGTGTAATCTATCTCTCCATCAATAACTGCTTGAAGTAGTTCTTCTTCATCAAACTCTTCGCTTTCTATCCAAGTCAGATCTGGATTGTTCTTCTTCATTTTTTGTAGAGTAAGCGAGTGGCTACTTTTAGCTATAACCGTAAAGTTGCCATCTAAATCGTCAAACTCTCGAGGACGAACGCGCCCTTGTTTATAAACTAACTTTTGGCTGATTGTTCTGTAAGTTGGTCCGTAACGGTATTGCTCTGCACGGGTTTTATTATAGGTAAGTCCTGACGCTATTAAGTCTAAATCACCGCTTTCAAGGCGTTCAAACATGTCAGATAAGTTAAAGAAAGGGACTATTTCAAGCTCTACTCCTAAATATTCAGCGAAGGCTTGAGATAACTCATATTCAAAGCCTTGCTCACCTTGAACGGCTTGATAATAATTACTAGCACTGGCAAGGGTACCCACACGTATTTTATTGTGTTCTTTTATTTGGGCGAGTTGAGTTGGCTGCTCTTGCATATCGCATGCACATAACAGCATAACTAAAGTAATGATTATTATTAGTTTTTCTTTCAACATTGAGTGCCCCTTAAGCTCGCCAGCCACCGTTATAGCAAAACTAAGCCATCGCGTCACTTTACGTTTTATTTTATTAACCAAAAGAGGCTATAAATAAAGCTAAAAAGTTAATTTTATGAAAAGCGTAATTTTGAGTTAAATCTGAATGCTAATTGGACTATAATGCGTGCCTAAAATATCGTTCAATCCCTAACCCCGGATGAAATTACCTATGTTGATCCTTCGTGGTGCACCAGCACTGTCAGAGTTCAGAGTTAATAAAATTTTAGCGCGTTGCCAACAATCGCAACTTCCAGTCACTAACGTATACGCCGAGTATGCTCACTTTGCCGATTTAACATCGCCGTTGAGTAGCTCCGAGCAAACCAAGCTTGAAAAACTATTAACTTACGGTCCAACTATTGCTGAGCATACCCCAGCTGGCAAACTTGTACTTGTTACACCTCGCCCAGGTACCATTTCACCTTGGGCATCTAAAGCAACCGATATTGCCCATAACTGTGGTTTAAAACAGGTTCACCGTGTTGAACGCGGTATTGCTTATTATGTTGAAGGTGACTTAAACGCAGAACAACTTGCACAAGTAATTGCGTTATTGCACGACCGTATGACCGAAGCCACGCATAGTGAGCTTGAAGATGCTGCACAACTGTTTCGCAGTGATGCACCGCGCCAAATGTCGTCTGTTGATATTTTAGGTGGCGGACGCGAAGCATTAGCAATAGCAAATGTTGAGCAAGGTTTTGCCCTTGCTGATGACGAAATAGATTACTTGGTAGAAAACTTTATAAAGTTAGGACGTAACCCTAACGACATCGAATTGTTTATGTTTGCACAAGCAAACTCAGAGCATTGTCGCCATAAAATATTTAATGCTGACTGGACAATCGATGGAAAAGAGCAGCCAAAATCGCTGTTTAAAATGATTAAAAATACGTTTGAGTTAAATCCTGAAAATGTATTGTCGGCGTATAAAGATAACGCGGCAGTAATGAAAGGCTCAAAAGCGGGTCGCTTCTTCCCAAATGCGCAAGGTGAATATGCGTATCATCAAGAAGACATTGAAATACTAATGAAAGTTGAAACGCATAACCACCCAACAGCTATCGCGCCATTCTCTGGTGCGGCTACAGGCTCTGGTGGTGAGATTCGCGATGAAGGCGCAACTGGTCGTGGCTCTAAGCCAAAAGCAGGTTTAGTTGGCTTTACTGTATCAAATTTACGTATTCCAGGTTACGAGCAACCATGGGAAAGCGATTTTGGTAAACCGGGTCGTATTGTAAACGCACTTGATATAATGACAGAAGGTCCACTAGGTGGCGCTGCATTTAATAATGAGTTCGGTCGTCCAAACTTATTAGGCTACTTCCGTACTTACGAAGAAAAAGTAACAAGCCATAATGGCGAAGAAGTACGTGGTTACCATAAACCAATTATGCTTGCCGGTGGTTTAGGTAATATTCGCTCTGATCATGTTCAAAAAGGCGATATTCCTGTTGGCGCTAAATTAATTGCGTTAGGTGGACCTGCAATGAACATTGGTTTAGGCGGTGGTGCTGCATCAAGCATGGCTTCAGGTCAATCAAACGAAGATTTAGATTTTGCTTCAGTACAACGCGAAAACCCAGAAATGGAACGTCGTTGCCAAGAAGTTATCGATAAATGTTGGCAGCTAGGTGACGAAAACCCAATTGCATTCATCCACGATGTAGGTGCTGGCGGTTTATCAAATGCGTTCCCTGAGCTTGTTAATGATGGCGGACGTGGTGGTAAGTTCCAATTACGTAGTATTCCTAACGATGAGCCAGGCATGGCACCACACGAAATTTGGTGTAATGAATCACAAGAACGTTATGTACTCGCTGTTGGCGTAGAGGACTTTGATCGCTTTGAAGCAATTTGTAAGCGTGAACGTGCCCAGTACGCTGTTATTGGTGAAGCAACCGCTGAACCTCACTTAACAGTGTCAGACAGCCATTTTGAAAATAACCCTGTTGATTTACCGCTGGACGTATTATTAGGTAAAGCACCTAAAATGCACCGCGATGTAACGTCAAAGCAAGTTGTTGGTAAAGCGCTTGATACTACATTAATAAATGCAGCAGATGCAGCGCAGCGCTTAATGCGTTTACCAGCCATTGCAGAAAAAACATTCCTAATAACAATCGGCGATCGCTCAGTTACGGGTTTAGTAGCGCGCGATCAAATGGTCGGTCCTTGGCAAGTACCTGTTGCTAACTGTGCAGTAACTGCGGCAACGTATGATACTTACCACGGTGAAGCTATGTCACTCGGTGAGCGTACTCCTGCAGCATTACTTAATTACGGTGCATCTGCTCGTTTAGCTGTAGCTGAGTCGTTAACTAATATTGCCTGTGCAAACATCGGTAGCCTTGAAAACATTAAGTTATCGGCAAACTGGATGGCAGCAGCGGGTCACCCAGGTGAAGATGCTGGTTTATATGAAGCGGTTAAAGCAGTAGGCGAAGAGCTTTGTCCTGCGCTTGGTTTAACGATTCCAGTGGGTAAAGATTCTATGTCAATGAAAACGACATGGAAAGATGAAGGTGATTCACAAGAGAAGTCAGTAACATCGCCGCTTTCACTGGTTATAACTGCGTTTGGTCGTGTTGACGACGTACGTAAAACAGTAACGCCACAACTGCGCACAGATAAAGGCGACACATCGCTTATATTAGTTGATTTAGGTGCGGGTAAAAACCGCATGGGCGCATCAAGCCTTGCGCAAGTTTATAAGCAATTAGGTGATGTAACACCTGATGTAGATAGCCCAGAGTTATTAAAAGGCTTTTATAACGCAATGCAAGCGCTTGTGGCCGATAGTAAATTACTTGCTTATCATGACCGCTCAGACGGTGGTTTATTTACCACGGTTGCTGAAATGGCGTTTACGGGTCATACCGGTGTAACGGTTGATTTAGCAGCTTTAACAGGTTCAGACATTGAAGCGCTTTATAACGAAGAGCTAGGTGCGGTCATTCAAGTTGCAAATAGTGATTTAGATGCGGTAAATGCAGTGTTTGAACAACATGGTATAGCAGCAATTAGTCACAACATTGGCACGCTTAACAGCGATGATACGATTATATTTAACCGTGGCGAAAATACGGTACTTAATCATACGCGTACTGAGCTTCGTACTATTTGGGCTGAAACAACGTATCAAATGCAAGCACGCCGTGATAACCCTGAGTGTGCTAAGCAAGAGTTTGATGCAAAGTTTGATGCAAAAGATCCAGGCTTAAACGTAAAACTAAACTTTGATTTAAACGAAGATATAGCTGCACCATATATTGCAACCGGTGCTAAACCGCAAATGGCTATTTTACGTGAGCAAGGTGTTAACTCTCATTTAGAAATGGCGGCAGCGTTTAATCGCGCAGGTTTTGCAGCCGTTGATGTACACATGAGCGACATTTTAGAAGGTCGTTTAACACTAGAGCAATTTAAAGGTTTAGTGGCATGTGGTGGTTTCTCATACGGTGACGTACTTGGTGCGGGTGAAGGTTGGGCTAAGTCTATTTTGTTTAACGACATGGCACGCGATCAGTTCCAAAACTTCTTCCACCGTGAAGATACCTTTAGCTTAGGTGTATGTAACGGTTGCCAAATGTTATCAACATTAAAAGAGTTGATCCCTGGCACTGAACATTGGCCGCGCTTTGTAACTAATAAATCAGAACGTTTTGAAGCACGCTTTAGTTTAGTAGAAATACAAGAAAACCCGTCTGTGTTCTTTAACGGAATGGCTGGCTCGCGTATGCCTATAGCGGTTTCTCATGGTGAAGGTCATGCTGAGTTTGCAAACGATGCAGCCACTAAAGCGGCGCTTAATAGCGGCACTGTAGCGGTTAAGTTTGTAGATAACTACGGTAACCCTACAACGCAGTACCCAGCTAACCCTAATGGATCTCCAGAAGGTATTACAGGTATTACGTCAACTGATGGTCGCGCCACTGTAATGATGCCGCATCCAGAACGTGTATTCAGAAGCGTTGCCAACTCTTGGCATCCTGATGAGTGGGTCGAGGATAGCCCGTGGATGCGTATGTTCCGTAACGCACGTAAAAACGTAGGTTAATTACATTTGCGTTTATACAAGTTAGATTCATAATCTTACTGTAAAATAAAAAAGGCTGCATTGTGCAGCCTTTTTTGATTAGTATAGTTTTAGCTAAAAGCACAAAGCATTTAAGGATAGTATGTTTAAGCGAGTTGGTTTAATTGTTGGGGCTGTATTGCTAAGTACCTTACTGCTTGGTTATGTATTTCGCTTGCCTTTATTACAGTGGGCTATTGCGCCTGAGCTCAAAAAAGCAGGCATTACGTTAAGTTGTCTCGATTTTTCAATTACGTCTGAACTAAATATTCATGCTGATAAAGTGTGTGTAAATTACCAAAATCAACAGTTACAACTCACTGGTATTACTGCAAATACAAAGCGTATAGATATTAAAAATGCAGTGCTAGCAGTTAATTCACTCCCTAAAAGTGATAATGCTAATCAACTTGCTAAAAATCTCGATTTAGCACTTCCCTTAAATCGCCCATTAATCAGCATTAAACAGCTTGTAGTAAAAAGTGACGAGCTCAATAAGTCACTTAAAATAAGTATATTAGAACCCGAGCTAAATAAATTTAATGTTACGGGTGATATAAACGCGAGTGCAATTTTGACTGCTAATAAAGTAAGTGGTCAGTTTGAAATTAATGACACACTTTTAAAGCAGGTTATAAACACTAAAAATACATTAATCGCAGATTTTAACTTTAATACTCAGCAAGCGTTTAGCTTTGATGGTATAGAACTTGAGTTAAATGGTGATATTAGTTCCCAGCTTGCTCACACGTATGAATTTTCTCATACAAATCAGCAGTGCCAAGTTAACGTATTAACCACTGGTAAATTGACGACTCATTTTAATTTAAATAGCCAAGCGTTAATGTTTAATACCGATTTGCTTAATAACAAAATTAATTTAACACCAAGCTGTATTGAGTTAATACCACCGAGTGAATATGCAGGCTTTATTAGCAAACAAGTTCCTTTAAATTGGCAACTTAAACTCCCTCAATCAATTAGCTTAGAGGCTAGTGAGCTCAGTGTACCTGTAATTAATTTGATGAGTGAAGGCGATAAGCAATTTGATTTTTTAATAACAGATACAACACTAAATATTACATCTCCACTTGAGTACTTACAGACAAATTTATCAGCTCAAATAAATACACCCGATATAAATAATATTAGCGTTAATGCTCAGATATCTAGCGCTGCAATTAAAGGCGATTACGCCGTTATGCTTGAAGGCTTGCCTGAGTTTGCACCTGCAACAGCGAATGGGCTTAGCCTTAGTGGTCACTTTAATATAAGTGAGTTTATAGACTCAAAACCAATTGGGCTTATAAATGCTAAATTAACGCTTAATAGTGTAGATGCGTTTGATATAAGTGCAGTGCAATACCAAGGTGATTTAACAGCAAAAATGGATAAACAGTTAAACGCAGAGGTAGCGTTAACGCAGCAGTTAAAAAGCGCAGAATATAAAGAATTTAAAGTCACAGATATAAGTAACACATTAACAGCAAATGCTAATTTAGGCGTAGGTGAGTTATTTGCTGATCTAACTGCAAAAACGAATATAAAGGCTGTTAATAGCCCCGACATAAAACTTAATAATATAAAAGTAGAGTCTACAGGCTTGCAAAGCCGTGCACTAAAAGCCACGCATCACGCATTTATAAACGATGTTGAGTTAGTTGTAAATCATCATATGTCGTCGCAAGCTCATCCGTTTGAAGTCATTATTCCTGAACAAAGTACGCTGCTGTTAAATGCGCTTATTAGGCAATTTGAGCCACTTGCACAACTAACAGAGGGCGAATTTAATGGCTATATTAGTGGCGATATAAACTTACAAAATGCACTGTTCAATATGGGGATTAGTCATACAAGTGCACTGTATAACGATTACCTTGCGAGTGATTTAAACAGTGTATTTAGCGGGGAATATAATTCAGGTAAGCTTAATGTAAAACCAACTACCTTTAATTTAAATGAGTTTAGAGCGGGTGCCGTAGTTAAAGCGATTAAAGGGCAATGGCAAGTGAGTAGTAATACCGCGCTTATAAATGATGTAAAAGGAAGTGTGTTTGGTGGCGAATTTTCGTTAGATACCTACACAATAGGGAAGCCAAACCAAGTTGCCAATGTTAAGTTTGAAAATATTGATGCAAGTAAACTCGTTACACTCGACGATAAGTCGGGCATTGTATTAACGGGACGCTTGGCGGGGTCTTTACCTGTCCATTTTGATAGTGGAAAAATTGAAATAATTGACGGTAGTTTATTTAGCCAAGGAACAGGTAATTTAAAAATCACCAATAATGCCGCGTTTGATTCAGTAATGCAGCAACAGCAAGAGTTGCAACCTGTATTAGGGCTATTAACTAATTTAGATATTCAAAAACTTAATAGCAGTGTGGCATTAAAAAACGATGGCTGGTTAAAGCTTGGGGTTAATTTACAAGGCTATAATAAACAAGAGCAGCAGCAAGTTAACTTTAATTATAACCACGAAGAAAACGTATTTACACTTTTACGCGCACTGCGTTTAAGTGACGAAATTACACAAAAAGTTGAGCAACAATACTCACAAAAAGGAAACTAATAATGAGACAGTCGTTATTGATAAAAGTACTGCTCGCGCTAGGTGCTATTAGTGCACTAAGTGCCTGCACGCACCGAGTTGAGGTGTCTGCTAAAGAGCCCATTACTATTAATTTAAATGTGAAGGTCGATCACGAAATTCGCGTAAAAGTAGATAAAGAACTCGACAGTTTGTTTAGTGACGACAGTGAGTTATTTTAAGGAGCTAAAACATGAATACGAAGAAAAAATTAAATATTATTACGTTAGTTAGTGCAGTATGTATGTCGTTCTCTGCGTGGGCTATTAGCCTTGATGACGCTAAAAACCAAGGTTTTGTAGGTGAAGATAGCTCTGGTTATTTAGGGCTCGTTGTACAAAACGCAGAAGCAAAAGCAGTTGTTGATGACATAAATGCAAAGCGTAAAGCGCAGTACTTAAAGCTGGCTAAAAAGAATAACTTGTCACTTTCACAAGTAGAAGCACTTGCTGCCGCTAAAACAATTGAAAAAACCCAAAGTGGTCATTACGTTGAAGTAAATGGTAACTGGGTTAAAAAATAAGCGTTAGTTATTGCCTTGTTTTGTAAAAAGTTTTGCACAAAGTTTTTACAAACCAAAATAAAACCGAGCATTTAAGCGCTCGGTTTTTTACAGCCTTCGAGTAACTGCTGCCAAAAATCAATACCCTTACGCCTTGCTAGGTTTATATTATGCTCTGGAATAGATTCAGGCTCGTTATAACTATCAAGTGCTTCGCTCATACTTGCTTCGCGAATTAAATGCAAAGTAGGAAAGGGCGCTCTATTTGTGTAATTTGCGGCATCAGTTTCATCGCTGTCGGCAAATACGTAATCAGGATGAAAGTTAGCAATTTGATACTTCCCTTCAAACCCCTGCGCGACTAAAAGTGCATTAGCTAAATCGACCAAGTCTAAAAAGTCTTCAAAATCACTAAAGCCGTTGTCAAACATGATAAGGGTTGTTTCGCGCTCTGGTTCGCGGTCAAGCTCAACACATTGCTCAAGCATATCCATTACGGCATCATCCATAGTTGCTGCAGGGCTTACTATGTAATGAATACAGTTGTTTTCTACTTCTTTACGTGCAAATGGGCAAAAGTTATATTTAACAATAACAGATGACACCCATTCACGGGTTTGGCTTATAGCTATGTTGGTCACGGTTTTGGCTCTAAATATTGATTAATAATGGTAAGTGTTTTTTGTATAGCACCTTGGTTTTTAGTTACGCATTGCGCAGCTTTAATACCTAAGGTTTGGCACGCTTTTGTGTTTTGGCTAAACGTTATGAGCTGCTTTGCTAGTGCGTCATAGCTATCAACCACTACAGTGCCTTTAAGTTTTATTAGCTCGGGATAAACATGATCAAAATTGTATGTGTGTGGACCTGTTATTAAACCTACCGAAAACGCAGCTGATTCCAGTGGGTTATGCCCACCTCTGCGTATTAAGCTGCCACCAATAAAGCTCACATTTGCAGAGCCATATAAACACTGTAATTCACCAAGCGTATCAGCAAGGAGTACTTGTTCATTGTTGTAGTTATTTTGGCTACGACGGCTAAAACTAAGTGGGCTTTGTGTTAAAAGCTCAGCTACTTTATCAAATTGCTCTGGATGGCGCGGGGCAATTATAAGTAATGCATTAGGTTGCTTTTTTAGTAACTCTTGATGGGCTGAAAGTACCAACTCATGCTCAATAGGATGTGTTGAACCTGCTACCCATACAAAGCGTTCATCGTTATTGTCTTCATTACTGTTATAAAGCTGTTTAAGGTTGAGTACTTTGGCTAATTGCTCGTCACTTGGTGTTATATCAAATTTTATAGAGCCTGTTACATGGCTTTTTGAAGTTTCGAGACCAAGCTCTATAAAACGCTCTGCATCTGCCTTGTTATGACTCGCAAGTACTGTAATTGAGCGCATAATAATATGCGTTAATTTAGCGACCTTTTGATAACCCTGCTGCGACTTTTCAGAGAGTCTTGCATTGATAACAAGTACCGGTATATTTTTTTTGTGACTTATCGCCATTAAATTTGGCCATAGCTCTGTTTCTAAAATACATAATGCTTGTGGCTTTATACGCTTTAAAAATCGGGCTGTCGCAAACGGAAAATCGATTGGTAAGTAGCTACACGCCACAGTATTTTTAAACTGGCTAAGTATTTGCTCTCTGCCTGTTGGAGTATTACAGGTTATAAGTATATTTAAATTTGGATGCGCTTTTTGAAGAGCTTTAATAAGCGGCGTTGCGGCAAGTACCTCACCAACAGAAGCACAATGAAAAACTAAAGGTTTGGTTTTAGTCGTAAATAAAGACTTACTGACAAACCCAAAGCGCTCTTTAAAGTGTGCACGATAACCTTGGTTTTTTTTACCTCGTAAAATATAGAGATAAAATACAATCAGTGGGCTAATAAAAATTAATGCTAGAGAGTAAAAAATGCGTGCCATACTGATCTTTCTTAAAGGGAGGTGGCGTTAGTTTACCGTGAAATAGCCGTTTTCTAAACATACTCACAATAAAATATGGTCTGGGTTCAGTTATAACCCGATAAAATGCACACAATTAAATAAAATTATGGAATAATGGATTTAATTTTTCCCTGCTATTTCAGTTCCTAGAGGAATTTTTCATGTCAATTATCGATTCAGTGGCAACTAGCTACGTTGAAACATTAAACCGTCATCAAGCATTATTTGAAACGATGGAAGCTTATCATCAAGAATCTATGCAACTGTTAGAAGCATGCCACAGTGCATTACAAGCTGGTGGCAAGATTGTTTGGTTTGGTAACGGCGGTAGTGCAGCCGATGCGCAGCATTTAGCAGCAGAATTTGTAGTGCGTTATAAATTAGAACGTGGTCCGCTTGCCTCAATGGCATTGACTACAGATACATCAATTTTAACAGCACACAGCAACGATTATCACTTTGATACGGTGTTTGAACGCCAAGTTCAAGCGCTATGTAAGCCAGAAGATTTAGTGATTGGTTTAACCACATCAGGTACTAGTAATAATATTAATTTAGCATTAGAAGCTGCAAATAAACTAGGCGCTTTTACAGTGGCATTAACTGGACGTGATGGCGGTAAAGTAAAAGATATTGCTAAGTTACCTATCATTATAAAAAATGACGAAACAGCACGTATTCAAGAAGCTCACATGTTTATAGGTCACTGGTTATGTGAAGCCATGGATATGGTTGTTGCGGAGCAGCAGTAATGGATTTATCGTTATTAAAAAACTTATCAGCGGCACGAATATTAGTTGTTGGCGACGTAATGCTAGACCGTTATTGGTACGGTGATACCGGGCGTATTTCGCCTGAAGCGCCAGTACCTGTTGTTAAAGTAAGTAAATTTGAAGATAAAGCGGGCGGCGCAGCTAACGTTGCAAAAAATATAGCCCGGTTAGATGCAAAAGTTGGCTTACTGGGCTTAATTGGTGAAGACGAAAGCGGGCAGATTTTAGAGACTATTCTAAAAGGTGAAAAAATAAGTTCACAATTAGTCAGTGTATGTGATTTACCGACTATTTCAAAAATGCGTGTTATTAGCCGCCACCAACAACTGGTTCGTCTTGATTTAGAAGAAACATTTACCGAGCAACACAGCCAACTTTTATTAAACCGTTTAGAGCTTGTACTTGATGAATACGATTTTATTGTGTTCTCTGATTACAGCAAAGGATCTTTAAGCTTAATTAAAGAGATGGTAAGCCTTGCTAAGGGCGCCGGAAAAACGGTTTTAATCGACCCTAAATCGCCAGATTTACATTTATATGAAGGTGCTGATTACATTACGCCTAATTTACATGAGTTTAAGTTAGCGGGTGGTCAAACCGATTCAGAAGAAGCTTTAGCTGCAAGTGCACGTGATTTAATTAGCAAAAATGGCATTAAAGCCATGTTGCTTACGCGTTCTGAGCAAGGTATGTCGTTAATTAATGCAGATGAAAAATTTGATTTTGCAGCACAAGAACTTGAAGTAAGTGATGTGACTGGGGCTGGTGATACGGTTATAGCTACATTAGCCGTTATGCTTGGTGCGGGCATGGAACCTAAAGATGCTGTCGAAATTGCTAACTTAGCGGCAGGTATAGCGGTTAGTAAATTTGGTGCAGCTACAGTTTCGCCAGAAGAGTTAAGTCGTAAGCTTGGTCAGTATTTACATACTACTGGTGAGCATTACCAAACACCATTTGATGATGTCCTTCAACATATTGAGTTTGCAAAACAAAATGGCGAAACCATTGTATTTACTAATGGCTGCTTTGATATTTTACATGCTGGGCATGTGCGTTATTTAGCACAAGCTAAAGCCCGAGGCGATAGACTCGTTGTTGGATTAAATAATGATGAATCTATTACGCGCTTAAAGGGGGCAGATCGTCCTATTAACCCGCTAGATGAGCGTGCAATGGTACTTAGCGCACTTTCATCAGTTGATTGGGTTATTCCGTTTGGTAGTCTAGATGAAAACGATACTCCCGCTAAATTAATCGAGCAGATAAGCCCTGATATTTTAGTTAAGGGTGGCGACTACACCGTAGAGCAAATAGCGGGTGCTGAGCATGTACTTCGCCATGGCGGAAAAGTTGAAGTGCTTGAATTTTTAGATGGATGCTCAACATCAAAAGTAATTAGTAAAATTAAACAGTAATTACTGATTTAGTTTGCTAAAAAATACAAAAAAGGGATGAAAACACTGTTTTCATCCCTTTCTTACTTTTAATACGTTACTTTATTAAAAGTAACGTATTAAAAGTTATATTCGTACTTAGCAAACGCAGAAGTATCGTTTTCAGCACCGTCGTTGTTAGACGCAAAAGCACCTAAAGTGACGCGTCCTCCCATAGAAAGCATTCTGTAACGAAGTTCTAATTGCTTACTGTTGTAGGCTGTTTTAGTTATGCTGTTACCTAAATCTGGATTGCTAGGGTACCAATCGCTATTGTCACTATTGTAATCAACACTGCGTAATTTCAACTGCCAATCATCACCATTAGAAAGCTGACCAAGTAGTGTTAGGACAACTGATTGCGCATCATTATCATACGTCGAACCAATAGTGCGTCCATGGTAGCGATAGCCAGACTTATAAGTATCATGCTCATAGTAACAATTTTCAACTATTGATTCAGCTTGGCATGAAACACCAGTATCTATATATTCAACATTTACTAATATGTTTTGAGCATAAATGCGCTGTGTTGTTTGCAGACCAAATAAGTAAGCTCTATCAGCGGGTTTAAACTGTGAGCTAGCATCTTCACCTATAGTACTGGCATAAACCGCATATGGTTGATCAAATAAGGTATCTGACCAACGAATATCAATACCAGCCAATTGATTACCTATTTTCGACTCTAACTGGCTATCACAACTCTCATTGCCATCGATACATGCAGTTTGCCCTGTTATGACATCAATAAAATCACCCGCAGAGCCCGGTTGTCCGTCACCTGCCCATTGTGCAGACCAGCTAAGTGCAATTTCTAACTGTTGAATAGGGCGAAAATTAACACGAGTACTCCACAGTAAAGCATCAGGTATAACACGCGTAGACTCAAGCTTTGCCATTTGTGCTGTAAAGCTCCATTGACCAATCCAGCTCAGCCATGGTGTCTCAAAAGCAGTACTTTTTTCTCGAGTAACACTTAGTGCAGGTAAAGGTTTCGCATTACCTGACATAATTAAGCTGTTATCAACACCAGGTCCCCAAAATTGTTCAACAGCACCGGCTCTAAAAATCCAGTTACCTAAACGGTAAGCTAAGTAACTATTATCAAGTGAGGTATCGTTACAATCGGTTAAAGCTTGCTCATCGGTAACTATATCGTCAGTCGTTTTTCCATCAACTAAACATTTTTTACCGTCTTTTCTATAGTTTATAGCTACTTTAGCTGCAAAGTTATCGCCTAAATAAGCGTAAGCTGCTGAAAGCTCTGTTTCTTGAGTATTTGTTGCACCAAAGCTTGTTGCTATGATTGGATCTGTGGCTGCAAAAGCTGATAATTGAAGACTATGTGAGCTACTATTTTCCGATTTATATCGATGTTTAACGCGAAGTAAAGCATCTTGTAAGCTTGGAGATAATTGCTCCAGCGGCATGCTTTCCACATCGCTTATAAAACTTTTCCACATAAGCGGATAGGTAGTTACAGGAGCTAAAATAACACCGGCATCAGCTAATTGTTGAATATCAGCTCTTAGACCATAATCATCGGGTTTTACCCATGGCTCAGCATTAACTGATGCGCTCATAGCGCAAAAAAGAGTAGAAAGTAGAAAAATTCTGTTTCGCAAAGTTCAGATCCTTGTGATTAAGATTGCGGCTAAGTTTATCAATCTAAGTCTGCTATTGCAGTAAATAATCAAATTTATAGAGTTAATTTAATATATTAAAATGCAACCTGTCTATCGTAATAAGTATCTGATTGATATACTGGAGCTCAAATAGGACATTGAGAATGCAATGAGCAACAAACGACTTTTATTTATTCCAGTATCATCACCAGAAGGCATTGGTGAATATATGCGCTCGTTGTTGTTGGCTCAAAGTTTAAAGGCAGAACTTGCAGATTCTCTCGATATTCACTTTATATTAAATAAGCATACAAGCTACGCAAGAAATTGTCCTTTTGAAGCCACACTACTCGAACACTCAGCGACTAAAGAGCTTGATTTTGTTTGCGACTTTATAGAGCAATTTAAACCTGATGTCGTTGTTTTTGATTGTGCAGGACGTGCAGGGCATATGAAGGCGGCTAAAAAGGTAGGCGCTAAAGTTATATTCATTTCTCAGCATGCAAAAAAACGTGCTAAAGGCTTAAAACTTAACAGAATTAATTTAATTGATACACATTGGGTTGTACAGCCTGATTATTGTATTGAGCCACTTACATGGGCTGAAAGTACGAAGTTAGACATGTTTCCCTTGGCACATCCTCGAAATGTAGGTCCTTTTGTTACATTTGCCTCTTGCGCGCAAAAACGTGATGTTTTAAATCGCTATAACTTAGTATCGGAAGGCTATTTTATTGTAAATGCTGGCTCAGGCGGACATGTATTAAATAACCTTAATTGCGCTGATGTTTACTTTAAAGCCGCGCTTAAAATTACTAAGCACACTGGTTTAAAAGCAGTTGTTGTGTTTGGTCCCAATTATAAGAAAGCCATTCCTGAAAGTGATGAGGTTACTTGTTTAGCAAGTTTGCAGAGTACTGATTTTTTGGCATTAATGAGCCAAGCTAAAATCGCATTACTTAGCGGTGGAGATACTTTACTGCAAGCAATTGCAGTTCAAACCCCCGTTGTGGCATGTGCTATCTCAAAAGATCAAAATACACGTTTGGATCATTGTGTTAATGCAGGTGTTGTCATAAAAGCAAATCTTGATATTGATGAAATCACTACGAAAATAGCTCAGGTTATTAGCGAGCCTTTCTATAATGAATTCGTTGCTAAATATAGCCAACTTGATAATACACATAGCTTCGATGTGATCACTAATGGCATAAAAAATATGCTTATAGGGGATCGCTAATGAATATAGTGATTGTAATTGATTCACTAGTAGGTGGTGGTGCTGAAAAAGTAATGCTTACTTTGGCTGAAAAAATGGCGAAACTACAGCACAATGTCACTATATTATCTCTTGCGAGCAACGCTGAGTATGACATTCCTGATATAGTTAAAGTTGATAGTTTATTTACTGATAGAGCATCTAAAGTAGATAGATTCTGGCAGCGAAAAAACAGTATTTTGAGATTAAAAGCGTGGTTTGAAAAAAAACAAAGCGAGCTGGGCAATATTGATTTAGTGCTTTCTAATCTTGATAGAAGTAATAACTTGCTCGCGCGTAGTAATATCAAAAATGTTCATTTTGTTATTCACAACTCAGTTAATGCAGAACTTGCACGTCAAAAAAAGTTAGGTCCATTTTCATATTTATATCTTAAAAAAAGTAAGCAAAATTTAAATGGTAAATCACTTATTTGCGTATCAAAGGGTGTTGAAAAAGAAATAATACAAGGGGATTTAATTAACCCAAGTGCAATTGCGACTATTTACAACCCGTTCGATTTTGAAAAAATAAGACAGCAAGCAAATGAGCAAAATAACAATATCCCAAATGAGCCCTACTTAATTCATGTAGGAAGACTCGCCAAACAAAAACGCCACGATATATTATTTGCAGCATTTGCAAAGCTTGATAAAAAATACAAGTTAGTACTTTTATGTAATAAACCGGCTAAAGCGCTAAAGCTTGCACAGGAATACGGCATAGAAAAACAGTTAGTAGTGCCAGGATTTCAACAAAACCCGTACAACTGGATTAAGCATGCCAAAGCTTTAGTGTTGAGTTCTGATTTTGAAGGACTTCCAACGGTATTAATTGAGGCTTTAGCGGTGGGTACTCCGGTAGTTAGTACTAATTGTACATTTGGACCAAGCGAGATATTAACAGGCGAGCTGAGTAAATATTTAGTACCCGCTGGACAAAGTGAGGCATTAGCCAATGCCGTTAAGCAGGTGCTAGCAGATAAGCTAAATGTAGAAAACGCAGATATTCTAAAACAAGTACAGGCAGAGCAGGTTGCTCTGCAGTATTTAGCATTGGCTAACTAAGTTAACTTATATTAGGTTAACTTATATTAGCGAGTGCTTTGAGGTAGTTGCTATGCAGAGTTTGCCAGTTAGTCGCTTGCCAATTAAATGACTCGTTTCGACCTTGTTCTTTTAAAAATGAGCGCTCAAGACGTGCCATATTACTTTGTTGCCACTGCACATTAGGTGTTTTTATTTCACCTCTATCAAAGTCGATAATATACACATCACCAGTATCATCAAACAAAATGTTATTAATGTTTAAATCGGCGTGATACACACCTTTTGAATGAAATAGCGCGATTGTTTTAGCTATGCCCTCTAACTCATCTTCGGTCAATGGGCGTTCAATTAATACATCGAGTACACTTTTAGCGCCTTTAACAGCCTCGGTAATAATATCCCCACGATAAATTAATCCGCTGCGGGTTACTTTAGCTGCAATAGGGGTTGGTACGTTTAAACCAAGCTCTATAAGTTTACTCATTAAGCTAAACTCTTTATACACACGGGTTTGTTCAAGCCCTGGATATAAATATTGATCGCTTAGCAATTTACCCACTAAGCCACCGCGCCAATAATGCCTAAGTACGGCTGTTAATTCGTCTTGTTTAAAAAACCACGCAGTTGCTCGGCCCTTTTTAGCGCCCACAATTTTATTTCGTTGTTGCCAATAATTTGCATCAAACCAATCGAGAGTAATTTGGCTCGTGTATTTAGGGTGGCTTAATACAGTGTGATTGCCTTGCACGTGTTGTTTAAACATAGCTCTGCGTAATTGCTAAATAATGTGCCTATATTAGCGCGTTTTAAAGCTGAGGATAAGTGCTTGCAATAGCGTGATTATAATTTAAGATCGGCTTTTGTATTTAATACCTAAGGGAATGTGTGACTCAAGCTCCTAACTATTCATCTATTTGTATATTAAGACTCTCAGCCATTGGTGACGTATGTCATGGTGTGAGTGCTGTACAAGCCATTCAAAAAGCACACCCAAATGCAAAAATCACGTGGGTTATTGGTAAAATAGAAGCGATGTTACTTGCCGACTTACCGGGTGTTGAGCTGGTGGTATTTGATAAAAAACAAGGTAAAGCAGCACTTAAAAGCTTAAAGCAACGCTTTAAAGATCAACAGTTTGATGTACTACTTAATATGCAAGTTGCATTAAGGGCTGGGTTTGTAGCGCGTTGTATTCCTGCAAAAGTAAAAATAGGGTTTGATTGGGCGCGTTCAAAAGAATTGCACAGCTTGTTTATTAATAAACGAATAGCCCCAGAAGCTCAGGCGCATGTGCTTGAAGGCTTTAAAGGTTTTGCAAAAGCCATTGGTGTAGCTGATTATAAACCGAGTTGGGACATGCCATATACAGAGCAAGACCAAGCGGTTGCTGATGAACTACTAACACCAAAATACCTAACTAATAAACTATTTGTAATATCGCCAGCAGCAAGTAAAGCACAGCGCAATTGGCTCGCAGATCGTTATGCCGCATTGGCTGATTATGCAAATGAGCAAGGCTTTAAGGTGGTATTGACGGGGGGGCCAACAGAACTTGAAATTAACCTAGCAAATAGTATTGTTGAGTATAGTAAAACACCTATTTTAAATTTAGTGGGTAAAACGAAACTCAAAGAGTTGTTGTGCGTGTTAAAGCGTGGCAGCTTAGTGCTTGCGCCCGATACGGGTCCTGCACATATGGCGGTAACGGTTGGTACGCCGGTTATTGGTTTATACGCACATTCAAACCCAGCACGCACAGGTCCTTACTTATACCAAGACTACGTGGTAGAGGTTTATCATCAAAATTTGCTTAAGCAAACTGGTAAAACAGCTGAGCAAGTGCCGTGGGGTACGCGCGTAAAAGGCGATGATTTAATGGGCCAAATTACAGTTGATAACGTAAAAGCGATGTTTGATCATGTTGTACAAAAAGAGTCTTTGTAATGAATGCACAAAAAAAAAATAAAGCACTTTTTTTAGACCGAGATGGCGTAGTAAATGTTGACCATGGTTATGTGTATCAAAGCGATAAATTTGAATTTATTGAAGGTGTTTTTAGTACTTGTAAAGCATTTTATGATGCGGGCTATAAAATCATAATCGTCACTAATCAATCTGGAATTGGCCGAGGTTATTACACCGAAACTGATTTTTTAGCACTAACGCAATGGATGAAAGCTCAATTTAGCGATCACAGTATTGAAGTTGCCGATGTGTACTTTTGCCCTCATCACCCTAAAAAAGCGCACCCTGAATATTTGAAAGAGTGCAGTTGCAGAAAGCCTGCGCCAGGTATGTTATTACAAGGCATACAAGAGCATAACATCGACCCTGCTTGCAGTATAATGGTGGGCGATAAACTCAGTGATATGCAGGCTGCGAAAAAAGCGAGCATTACGACCCGCGTTTTAGTGCGTTCGGGTCAAAGCTTTGATGAAAGTGCTAAGCAAGAGGCTGATTTAATTATCGATTCTATAAACAGTTTACCTGCACTTTTAAAGACATAAATAAACTAAACAGATTAGCCTGTAAACTGGCAGGAATTCCTTCCAGTTTAGGGCGTTTGCGACGAACTGCAAACCGTGCATTTTTCCCATTAAACTTTTACAATACCCCTCATAATAAACAGTCGTTTAAATGTGATTGTTTACCCGTTCAAATATATGGAGAACTTAGATGAGAGCATCTGCTTTTTTTAGCCAGTTACAACAGCAAATTGAAGACGTAAAAACCGAAGGTTTGTATAAAAGCGAACGTATTATTAAATCTCAGCAGCAAGCTCAAATCGAAGTTGCATCAGGTAAAGTAATCAACTTTTGTGCTAATAACTACTTAGGTTTAGCTAATAGCCCAGAGCTAATTGAAGCTGCGCAAAACGGTTTAAATAATCATGGTTTTGGTGTGGCGTCTGTTCGTTTTATTTGTGGCACGCAAGATATTCATAAAACGCTAGAGAAAAAAATCAGTGAGTTTTTAGAAACAGAAGATACGATTTTATATTCTTCATGTTTTGATGCAAATACAGGCTTGTTTGAGACTATTTTAGGCGCAGAAGACGCTATTATTTCTGATTCGTTAAACCATGCATCAATTATTGATGGTGTACGTTTGTGTAAAGCTAAGCGTTTTCGTTATGCAAATAACGACATGGCTGATCTTGAAAAGCAACTTATTGCAGCAGATGAAGCTGGCGCTAAAACTAAACTAATTGCTACCGATGGCGTGTTTTCTATGGACGGCGTTATTTGTAATTTAGAAGCTGTGTGCGACCTAGCTGATAAATACGATGCACTTGTAATGGTTGATGACTCTCATGCTGTTGGCTTTGTTGGCGAAAACGGTAAAGGTACACCAGAGTACTGTAATGTATTAGACCGTGTAGATATTATTACCGGTACATTAGGTAAAGCGCTAGGCGGTGCATCAGGTGGTTATACATCAGGTAAAAAAGAAATTGTTGAATGGTTACGTCAGCGCTCACGCCCATACTTATTCTCAAACTCATTAGCACCTTCAATTGTTACTGCATCAATTAAAGTACTTGAAATGCTAGAAAATGGCGGCGAGCTTCGCGCTAAACTTTGGTCAAATGCTAAATATTTCCGTGAGCAAATGGAAGCTGTTGGTTTTACGTGTGCAGGTAAAGATCATGCAATCATCCCTGTAATGCTAGGAGATGCCAAAGTAGCCTCGTTAATGGCTGATAAACTACTTGCTGAAGGCATTTACGTCACTGGTTTTTCATTCCCTGTAGTACCAAAAGGGCAAGCGCGTATTCGTACACAAATTTCAGCGGCGCATAGTATTGAGCAACTCGATATTGCTATTGATGCATTTACCCGTATTGGTAAAGAAATGGGCGTTATTTAATTTTATTTTAAACCGAAGCCTTGCTTCGGTTTTTTAGTTGAGTGTGAATTATGAAAGCATTATCTAAATTAAAAGCAGAACCGGGCATTTGGATGACAGATGCACCAAAGCCAGAAGTGGGTCATAACGACTTACTAATTAAAATTCGTAAAACAGCTATTTGTGGTACCGACGTACATATTTACAAATGGGATGAATGGGCAAGTAAAACGATTCCTACTCCTATGGTTGTTGGTCACGAATATGTTGGTGAAGTCGTTGATATGGGCCAGGAAGTTCGTGGCTTTAAAGTAGGCGATCGCGTATCGGGTGAAGGTCATATTACATGTGGGCATTGTCGTAACTGTCGTGCTGGGCGTGTACATTTATGCCGTAATACAACGGGTGTTGGCGTAAACCGTGAAGGTGCATTTGCAGAGTATTTAGTTATTCCTGCATTTAATGCATTTAAAATTCCAGATAATATTTCTGACGAACTGGCTTCAATTTTTGACCCGTTTGGCAATGCAGTTCATACCGCATTATCGTTCGACTTAGTTGGCGAAGATGTACTTATTACTGGTGCCGGCCCAATTGGTATTATGGCAGCAGCGGTTGCAAAACACGTTGGTGCTCGCCACGTCGTTATTACCGACGTAAATGAATACCGCCTAGACTTAGCCCGCAAAATGGGTGCATCACGTGCTGTAAACGTGGCAAGCGAAAAGCTTGAAGATGTAATAAAAGACTTAGGTATGACAGAGGGCTTTGATATTGGTCTTGAGATGTCAGGTGTGCCAAGCGCTTTTAATTCAATGCTTAATAACATGAACCACGGCGGTAAAATTGCCATGCTAGGTATTCCACCATCTGATATGGCAGTTGATTGGAACCAAGTTATTTTTAAAGGTTTAGTGATTAAAGGTATTTACGGTCGCGAAATGTTCGAAACGTGGTACAAAATGGCAAGCTTGATTCAATCTGGTCTTGATTTGAACCCAATTATTACACATCAGTATTCTGTGGATGACTTCCAAGCTGGCTTTGATATGATGATTTCAGGTCAGTCAGGTAAAGTAATTTTAAACTGGGATTAGTTCCTAACTAAATTACAAGAAGGGCGGCTTTAGCCGCCTTTTTTATACTATTAATTAAAGAGACTTCAATGGCATTTAAACACATTTCTATAGCGCAAACGTTAGAACTTCTAGATAAAGAAGACGTTGTAATTGCAGATATTCGCGATCCAAATTCGTATCAAGCTGGTCGTATTCCAGGCTCAGAAGCACTTTCTAACGGTAATATTGCACAATTTATGATGGAAAAAGAATTCGATCAGCCAATTATTATTGTGTGTTACCACGGTATGAGCTCTCAGGGCGCAGCTAGTTATTTAGTTGAGCAAGGTTTTGAAGATGTATACAGCATGGATGGCGGTTTTACTGCTTGGGAAGCGTCTTATAGCGAGAAAGTAGAACGATGATAGAGCTTGGCAGTTTAAATAACCCACGCGCCGCACAAGGCTTTATAGATTATTTAAAAAGCCAAGGCCTAGATGCAAAGATACACTCAGCAGATGGCAGTAATGTCATTATTAGCGTGACTGAGGAGGACTTTCATCAAGTTCAGCCTTTATGGGTTGAGTTTACACAAAATCCTAATCATGAAAAATACCAGCAAGCATCTTGGGATGTAGGCAGCACACAGTCGCCGCTTAAATATCAAGGGCAATCACTTAATCTTATGTCGCGATTTAAAGCGCTTAGCTGGCTTAACCAAACTGTTAGCATATTAAGTATTGTTATTTATGTCGCTTTTTTATTGGGTGGATTTGATGAAATTTATACAGCTCTGCAATTTAATCCATCACAACCGCTTAGTTGGTTAACACCTGCGCTTGTGCATTTTAGCGCGATGCATATTGTATTTAATTTAATTTGGTGGATGTCGCTTGGCGACAATATCGAAAAGCAATGCGGAAAACTCAGCTTAATAGGTTTGTTTTTAGTGACTGCACTTATTAGTAATTGGGCGCAATACCTAATGGTTGGTCCCAACTTTGGCGGTTTGAGTGGCGTAGTATATGGGTTACTTGGTTTTTGTTGGATTCATAGCTTTTTAAATCCGAATAAACCTGCGCTGGTTAGTACGGCTATTGTTGGTTTTATGTTGATTTGGTTAGTGCTTGGGTTTGCAGATGTATTGTTTGTAGGTATGGCTAATTGGGCGCACTTAGGTGGATTAGTTAGCGGTATGGCTTTTGCCTACACCGCCAAAGTATTTAACGCAAAACGTTAAATACTAATGATATAAATATTTAGTGAACAAGACTTCACGGATGATCTCTTGTCCTGTTTCTTCTTTTAAGAGGCTTTTTAGTTTTTCGGCGCACTTTGCGCGTATTTCTTCACGGCCAGTAAGGGATTTTATTTTTTCTTCAGGCTCTTTAGATAAAATCTCTACTAGGGCATCACGTAGTAATGGCGTGTGGTGCTCTACTACTGCAATATCTGAAGTGTCATTAAGCATTAAATCAATAGTTACACGCACATAGCCCATTTTTTTACTTGATGCGCCAATGTAGTTGGTGATTATATCGGGCTCAAAACCAAAATAACCAACTGTAGATTCAGCACGAGCTGTAAAGCTTATGACACTTACAAAGAACGTAAAAAGACCTGCGTATACTATTTTTTTCATATTTAAAGCGTTTCTTAAAACTTGTTACAAATAGTTTATACTTAATAGTGGGTAATAAACAGCGCCAAGCTATTATTTATGGTTATAAAACATCACTTTTTCAAAAGCTTTGGCAATGGTATCATCTCGTTGTTTTTTATTTTGTTGAGCTATTGTGATTACTTATCCTCTGTCTATATCTGCTAATTGGCAGTCCACTTCATATGTAAGTGACTTATCTCCTCTAGAGCAAGAATGGCTTTTTGAACCTAATTCTTTAACTGCTAAATTAAAAAGTAAATCACAAATTTTTAGTGTAAGAGTATTAAGCGAGCAGTTATTTACTTTAAGCCTAGAGCAAAAGTTACTGCTAAACAGCACAGCTAAAACAGCTATTAATAGAGAAGTACTCTTATTGTGCGATAACAAACCTGTGGTGTACGCACAAAGCTGGCTTCCTAAAAATGATTCGAACAATCCTTTGCACAATATGGGTGAACGACCTTTAGGTGATGTGATTTTTCAAGACCCAGCACTAAAACGAACGGATATAGAAATTGCTTATTTTGATGCCAAACACCCCGTTCAGCAATTAGTTGCAAAATTAGACCTACCCGGAAAAAACTTACTAGGGCGTCGAAGTGTATTTTCACTCAAAGAATATAAATTTTTAGTGTGTGAAGTGTTTTTACCAGGAGCATATTTATACTCATGAAATTAGCCGCTTTAAAGCCAAAACATATTTCTTACTATATACAGCTAATGCGTATAGATAAGCCCATTGGTACCTTGTTATTACTTTGGCCAACATACTGGGCTTTATGGCTTGCTAATAGTGGGATGCCGAGCTTACTCAACTTTATTATATTTACGCTGGGCGTTGTTGTTATGCGAAGTGCAGGGTGTGTAATTAATGATTTTGCAGATAGGAAAATAGACGGCTCTGTAAAACGCACAGCTCAGCGGCCGCTAGCTTCAGGGCGGGTTAGTAGTGGTGAAGCAGTTAGCCTATTTTTACTGCTCATAGTTATTGCGTTTATTTTAGTATTAATGCTTAGCGTTAATACTATTTTGCTTTCTTTTGGGGCTTTGGCTTTAGCCTTTTGCTACCCTTTTATGAAACGCTATACACAATTACCACAAGTTGTTTTAGGAGCTGCATTTGGTTGGGCTATTCCAATGGCCTATATGGCTTCAATAAATGCATTACCGCAGCAGGCATGGTTATTATTTATAGCCAACATTTGCTGGACAGTCGCTTATGACACTATGTATGCGATGGTTGATAGAGATGACGATTTAAAAATAGGGGTAAAATCAACCGCTATTTTATTTGGTAAATACGACCGCCACATAATCTTTTTACTTAATGCTGTATTTATAGCGCTGGTTGCGTTTATTGGTATAAGTAATCATTTAAGTATCGCGTTTGGCATTGGTTTGAGTGTAGCAGCTGGTTTATTGGCATATCAACAAACGCTTATTCATAAACGTGAAAGAGATGCCTGCTTTAAAGCGTTTTTAAATAATCATTATGTGGGCTTGGCTATCTTTATAGGGTTATTACTTTCATACCCAATAGCATTTTAAAGCCTTAATAAAGGCTGTTAAAATTCTCTATTTAGAGCTATCGGGGTGGATCAATAATGCCGCTAATAGAGGCGTTTTTTCTAAACCATCCAGCAATAGAATAGCGTTCGTCAACTGCAGGAAGCACTTCATGAGCAAAACGTTCGCTTTCAAACATAACCAATGTGCCAGCAGTTGGTTTAATGGTTATTTCTACTTCTTTACTTTTAGGTTTATATATAACAAGTTCGCCACCTTGCTCTGGCGTATTTAAATAAAGCACCGTTGTAAATACACGATTAGATCGACCTTTAAATGCATCTAAGTGTTTTTTGTAAAAATCACCCTGTGTATATTTTGCATAATGGCATTCGTAATCAAATAGCCCCATAAAAAAGCTACGATTTAACGTGGTTTTTATACTTTGCATTATTGCTTGATACGTAAGCTGTGCTTGAGAGCTGCCGTCAAACCAATAGGTTTTGTCAGTGCGAATAGTTTTATCTATTTGTAAGTTATTTAATCGACCAATACCGGCAAGGCTAAAGTGGGGGTTTATACGGTGACAATCTGCAACTAAATCGTTAACTAAATCGGCAATAAGCGCGTTATGAATTACGGTGTATCCTTGGCGTTCTATATCATCTAAATAGACATCAGGACCAAAAAGTGTGTTCATTCACATCAGCTGTTTAAAAAAGGTGCGACAGTGTAGCGGAAAAGCGATTTAAAGCTACTGTTTATTGTGCCGCACTTTTTCAAAAAGAAGGGTTAGTTAAATGCAGCTCCCGCTTTTTTTATAAGCGACAACAAGTGTTCTACATGTTCGGTAATAGACGTTTGTTGGCTTGTCTGTACAACGAGTTGTTCGTGATTTAAATCTTTATTTGTTTTTAGTTGCACGAGTTCAGAGTTCTCTGCGATTGTGTTCGCATGCTCAATGCTTGCTATAGCAAAGTGATCTGATTTAACTACACCGGCCATTACTTGCTCAATGCTGCCCACTTTAATACTTGATGATTTATTTAAAGAATCAATTGCTTCATTAAGCATAGTTTGCACTTGTTTAGATTGAGAGAAGCAGCCAAACATAGGGTAGCTATCAAGATTTTGCTTACTGATATCGTTTTTATGTGCAAGAGGGTGATTTTTTGAAACAAATAATACAAGCTGATCAGGTAAGTGAATGTCACTGCCAATACTATTAATAGCTTGAGAGTATACACTTATGTCTATTTCACCTTGTTGGAGTCTGCGTGTTAGCTCTTGTTGATCTTGTAACTGCATTTCAATTTTTATATGAGGATATTGAGCTAAAAACTGTCCACAAGAAATAGGTACTATGCTGCTTGCCTTATTGGTATAGCCAATAACAAGTTTTTCATTAGCATTACCGTTTACTGATTGAAAAATCCGTTTTTTCGTTAGCTCAAGTTCCGATAGAGTCGTTTTAGCATATTCAAGGAAAAGTTCGCCTTCAGGCGTTAATTTAACAGAACGAGTTGAGCGTTTTACTAACTCATATCCCATTTCATTTTCAAGTGTTTGAATGCTGCGCGTTAGCGCTGAAGTACTAATTTGGGTTTGTTCAGCTGCTTGTCTAAAGTGACGTAATACACCAAGTGCTACAAATTGCTCTAATTGTTCAAATCTCACTTTATAGTCCCTTTTTATAAGTAAGTCGCAGATACCACGGATATCAAATATATTAATTTTTATTCTAAAGTTTAGTAAAATTCTATATTGAAATACGGTTGCAAGTTCATACGTGTTTCCAGCAGGATACCCCCCTTTTAGTATTAATTAAAGAGGAAAGCGACCAAATAGTATTACTTTTTTAATTGATAACTAGTTGTTTATTGTGTTTTGTCTATATTTTTGCAATTAACTATCTAGGCAAAGTTATTTTAACTCAGTGGGTTAGTTAGGAGATTGGAATTTAATTGTTCTAATTAATAAAAAAGTACGCCCCAAAATAGGGCGCACATATAACATGATTATGACAAATAATAGGGTGTTTTATCTATAAGAGTTTATTTTACAAAATTTCTATTTATTCGGCTGCTTAATGGTTTATTTTCAATGCTTTGTAGTTCTATTTCAATCGCATCACAGGAAATATGTATTTCGAATAAAGACGTTAATAACGATAAACTTAAGCAAGCTAAGCTAATGCCAAATAAAATAATCCCTGTGGTATTAAATTCAATAAATAAAGCAAACATCGAAAATGTACACAGTAAAAAAGAGGCTACGCCGTATACCTGCATTGTTCTTATTAAGTTTATTCGTTTACGTAAGTTAGTGATTTGAGCGACTACAACAGGTCGGATAGATTCGCCTTCACGCGCATTTAACTCTCTAATTAATTGCGCTAAAACTAAAAATCGGTTTGTATAGGCTAATAATAGCAGCGATATGGCCGGAAAAAGTAAGCCCGGGGTTGTAAGTGTCATGTTTATTCCTTAAAAGTGCAGCATGCTAATAATTTAGCGTAGGATATTGTTAACACAAAATAAATGAGGTGAATATTGCAAAATATTAATAATAAAAATTCAACTGATAGCTCTTTTCAATGGGTTACAATTTATAAAGCCGAAAATACCCTTGAAGCTAATATTATTAAAGGTTTAATACAAACCAGTGGCATTGAATGCAAAATAAAAGGTGAGATGCTCCAAGGCGCATTGGGAGAAATTCCATTTGATCAAGCACAAGTTAGTGTGCAGGTTTATGCGATAAAAGAGCGCCATGCGCGCCAAATATTGTTAAACTATCAACAAGTAAAACAATCCGCTCCAGATTGGGTATGCCCTAACTGTAATGAGCATAATGGATCAACATTTGATTTTTGTTGGTCGTGTGAGACGTTAAAGAATGACTAAAGCAAATAATTTTCAGCGTATTAGAGAGCTTAACTATTTACAAAAAGCTGTTTTAGCAAGTGCTTTAATAGAGCGAATGCTGCCAAATTACGGTTTATTTAGCGAAGCAACGGGGTTTGGTGATGAAACCTTACTTCGTAATTCGCTTAATGTTTGTTGGGAAAAAATATTACTGCCTAAAAGTAAAATAGATCTCGAAAAACAAGTTGAAAAAATAGAACCGAATGTTCCTGAACTTGCTGATTTTGATATGTTTGGTACTTACCCTGCTATTGATGCTGCAACGTCTTTACTTAGCTTAATGCATGGTTTAATGGCGCAAGATGAGCAAGAGTTCATTAGTGTCAGTAAAATATCTCAAGCAACAGTGGCCCGCTTTATTGAATATCAAATGACGGTTGAAGGTGAGGTTGCAGATAACACGGCCGTTAGAGAGCATCCATTAATGCAATACGAAATTGAAGTATTAGGTGAGCTAATTGATTTTGTAGAAAATATGGGGCGTATTACCTCTGATAGCGTGAAGGCACTTAAAAAGTTTGCCCTAGAAGATGGCCAAACAAATATTGGCCTTACGTTATAAAAACAGCGAAGTGAAATTTTAAAGGCAGGAGAAGTACAGTGCGAATTTTAGGCATTGAATCGTCATGCGATGAAACAGGTATTGCAATATACGATGACGAAAAAGGCTTGTTAGCTCATCAACTATACAGCCAGGTAAAAGTACACGCTGATTATGGCGGTGTAGTACCGGAACTTGCATCGCGCGATCATGTTCGTAAAACGCTACCACTTATAGACGCAGCTTTTGCACAAGCGGGTTGCGGCCCAGAAGACTTAGATGGCATTGCTTATACTGCAGGCCCAGGTTTAGTTGGAGCATTATTGGTAGGTACTTCTATTGGTCGTTCATTAGCATACGGTTGGGATATTCCAGCTGTTGCTGTTCATCATATGGAAGGGCATTTACTTGCTCCAATGCTTGAAGAAAATATTCCTGAGTTTCCGTTTATTGCATTGCTTGTATCGGGCGGTCATACCATGATGGTTAAAGTAGCGGGTATTGGACAATACGAAGTACTAGGTGAGTCAGTTGATGATGCCGCAGGCGAAGCCTTTGATAAAACGGCTAAGTTACTTGGTCTTGACTACCCTGGAGGTCCGCGCTTAGCTAAAATGGCTGAACAAGGCGTTGCGAAGCGCTTTATTTTTCCTCGCCCGATGACTGACAAACCAGGTCTTGATTTTAGTTTTAGTGGTTTAAAAACTGCAGCATCAATCACTATTCGTGAAAATGACGACGACGATCAAACTAAAGCTGATATAGCGCATGCATTTCAAACAGCGGTTATTGATACGCTGGTTATTAAGTGCAAGCGAGCGCTTAAACAAACAGGTATTAAGCGTTTAGTAATCGCCGGTGGCGTAAGTGCAAATACACAGCTTCGACTGCAGCTTGAACGCGTAATGAAAGGTATGAAAGGCGAAGTTTTTTATCCGCGTACTGAATTTTGTACCGACAACGGTGCAATGATTGCTTATGCAGGAATGCAACGATTAAAAGCAGGTCAGTTTGCAAGTCTTGATATGAAAACAAAACCTCGCTGGCCAATAGATAGCCTTGAGCCTATTTAATTATACCAATTGCATTAAATTAGTGATCTATTATAGCGATAAGAAAATAGCTCAATAACAAGGCTAAAATTATGATACATAGTTGTTCTATATAAATAATTTTTAACGTAGTTAGTGAGTTATTTAATACGCTAGAATGATTATGTTTTTAATAAAATTGGTATTACTCTTACATTAACTGTTTTTGTTTTCATCAGTGGGTGCTTTTTTAGCGCCTACTTTTGGTTCTTCCCCACTAAATAATCGAATAATATTAGTACGGTGACGAAATATAATTAACAACGTGATAAAAGTAACGGGAAGAGTATAAAGTGGTTTTATTAGCCATGTATATAAGGGCGCTAAAGATACAGCTACAAGCGCTGCCAGTGATGAATAGCGTGTTATTGCCACTATAACTAACCAAGTGCACACAAGTAAACCAGCCAGTGATAAGCCAATAGGTAATAATGAGCCAAATGCCGTTGCTACGGCTTTACCGCCTTTGAAGCTAAAAAACAGTGGGTACATATGGCCTAAACAAGCAGCTACTGCGACTAAACCAAGCTCTAAAGGTTCAACTTCTAAAAAATAAGCCCCCCATACCGGAATAGTGCCTTTTAAAATATCAAACACTAAAACCAAGCAAGCCGGAAATGCTCCGCCTAATCTATAAACATTTGTAGCCCCTGGGTTGTTAGAACCACTATTACGAGGGTCAGGGAGTTTGAACAACCGCGACACTAAAATAGCCGACGAAATCGACCCAAGTAAATAAGCTAAAACAAACATTAAAGTGGCTAACACACGCTTCCTTATTTTTTAATTACTATACCAATTGATAGTACTTTTAAGCTATTATTGGCAGCAAAATTTATCGTGAAAATTATTAACAGGCTATTTAATAGCTAGTTTGGTTATTTTGCTATTGTAGAAGTTATTTTCACATATTTAAACACTGGCTAAACCATATACAGTATTAATTTTATTGATGCTTTGTATAGTTGCTTAGTCGTTTGTTGTTATTTGGAGTATCAATGGATAAGGTTTTTATATCTCAATTGCACGTCGACACTATTATTGGAGTGTACGACTTTGAAAAAGAAAGTAAACAGAGCCTTTATTTTGATATTGAAATGCTTAGTGATATTAAGCCTGCAGCCGAAAATGACGATATTAATTTAGCACTGGATTACTCAAAAGTAAGCGAACGCGTTATTAAGCACTGCACTGCAAAACCTGTTGAGTTGCTAGAGACTTTGGTTGAGCAGTTGGCTGAGATTATTTTAAGCGAGTTTAATACGCCACAAGTTACTATAAGAGTAAGTAAACCTGCAGCAGTAGCACAAGCACAAACTGTAGGTGTTGAAATTACACGTGTTAAGGCAACTGACTAAATGGCTCAAATTTATATCAGCCTAGGGTCAAATATAAATAAAGCGCATTATATACAATGTGCATTAATTGCACTTAAGCAGCACTTTGAGCACATTGTGCACTCGTCTGTTTTTGAAAGTGAAGCAGTTGGGTTTGCTGGCAATAATTTTTATAATTCAGTAGTTGGCGCTACAACTGATATGTCGCTTGCTGATGTATGCGCTTTATTAAAAGAAATAGAGCGTGATAATGGGCGTACAGCGAACGATAAAAAATTTAGTCCACGAACGCTCGATTTAGATTTACTGTTTTATGATGATGTAACTTGCGATTCCCCAGCGCAATTACCACGTGATGAAATAACTAAAAATGCATTTGTATTACAACCTCTGAGTGAGGTTGCCCCAGATTTTTATCATCCTGTAGCTAAGCAAACGATTGCGCAGTTATGGAATGAATATAATAACCCTCAACAAAAGCTATGGAAGGTGGAGTTTTCTAACCTATGAGTATTATCGAAATAATTATTTTAGCCCTCATACAGGGATTTACTGAGTTTTTACCAATATCGAGTTCTGCGCATTTAATTCTCCCATCGCAAATTTTAGGTTGGGAAGATCAAGGGCTTGCGTTTGACGTAGCAGTACATGTTGGTACTTTAATAGCCGTTGTTATTTATTTTCGTAAAGAAGTAGTAGATATACTAAGCGCATGGTTTAAATCTTTTGGTAAGCAAGGCACTACCGATGACAGTAAATTAGGCTGGTGGATTATACTAGGTACAGTGCCTGCCGCTATTTTAGGTTTACTTTTAAAAGACTTTATTGAGTTATATTTGCGAAGCGCTTGGGTAATTGCTACTACCACCATTGTATTTGGTTTGTTGCTTTGGTACGCAGATGCAAAAGGGAAACAAATTAAAACTATTTATCAGCTCAATTGGAAAACGGCACTTATCATTGGTTTCGCACAAGCTGTTGCAATGATCCCGGGTACTTCTCGATCAGGTATCACGATGACCGCTGGTTTAATGTTGGGTATGAATAAGCAAAGCGCAGCGCGTTTTTCGTTTTTACTAGCGATTCCGATTATTTCTATGATGGGGCTTTATTATATTGCAGAGCTTGCACTGGGTGACCATGTAGTTGATTGGAATACATTATTGCTTGGTGTGGTGCTATCGTTCTTATCGGCTTATGCATGTATATTTATGTTTTTAAAAGTAATAGAGCGAATGGGTATGTTGCCATTTGTAATATATCGTTTATTACTCGGTGTCGGTTTGATTGTATTTTTAACGCTATAAACAAACTTAATTAGTAAAACCAAAAAAAGCACCTTTAGGTGCTTTTTTGGTTTTAAACTCAGCTTATAAATTTAATAAATAAGCTTCAATAAAGCGGCGTTGGTTAGCGGCTTTTGGCGCTGTTTTAAATATAAGTGTATTACCATTTTTACGTAGTTTTAGCTCATTAGTAAATTTACATTCGATAGCATTGAACTGAGCTATGTCGTTTTTAAAACTTTGGTCTTTTTCGCACATGTATGCCATTTCGTTTGCAACTTGTGCACAAAATGAACCCACTGGATATTCTTTTAGGTTTTCATCATCAATGCTTTCCCAATCAACATTGGTATTTATTTTTAATCCGCATTGCTTATCTATTTCGCTATTAGCGGCAGCTATATTTTTTTGTTGATACCCTAAATGCTTTTCACGATTAAACTCCGCTAGTTTAGCTTGAGTACCTTTATTTAATTGTTGATCGTATTGCGCTTTTAAGTCTTCAACAATGGCAGGGTTTGACTCTTCTTTTTTTGATAAGTAAATTCCATCACGAGTGTCTGGAATATAAAGATTGTAAGAGCAACAGCGGTAGCCTTCCTCAACACTTACTAAACTTCTTTGTGTACCATCGTAAGTATATTTGTAAGCTTTATTACTACCATGAGGTTTTAAATCGGTTAAAAATACAATGCCATCAATATCATGGTTTATGCCTGTTACTTTTACTAAAGCTTGTTTTTTATCTGTTGTTGGGGCAATAACAACATTAACGCCTTCGCCCGAACTTAGTTCTATTGGGTACTTAGCAAATTCCAAAGCAAAGCTTTTTTGACTAAGTAAAATACAGGCTATAAAGAATAGTTTTTTCATATTAAGTCCTTTTTAAGTTTTAAAGTTATACAGCAAGCTGGTTTATAACATTGATAATAATTGATTAAAAGCAATACAGGGTAGGTGAACGTGCCTATTTTTTGATTTTTAGCGTTTAAAAAACTAATTAACGTGTTTTTGGCACGAGTGAATTGTGCAGACGTACATAGTAACTAAGCACGAATTTTGGCATTATAGCGCCATTAAACTTTGCATAGCTGTAAAGTGAGCATACGATTTAAGGAAAGTATATGCATATACATATTTTGGGCATTTGTGGCACGTTTATGGGTGGTATTGCAGCCATTGCTAAATCATTAGGTCATAAAGTAACGGGTTCTGATCAAAACGTTTACCCACCAATGAGTACGCAACTTGAAGAGCTTGGCATTGAACTGACTCAAGGCTACGACGTGTCTCAATTAGAGCCAAAACCAGATATGGTAGTTGTCGGTAATGCAATGAGCCGTGGTAACCCGTGTGTTGAATATGTGCTTGATAAAGGTCTGCCTTACACCTCAGGCCCTGAATGGCTTAAACATAATTTATTACAAAAATCGTGGGTACTTGCTGTAGCGGGTACGCATGGAAAAACAACCACAGCAAGTATGCTTGCGTGGGTTTTAGAATATGCAGGTTTAAAACCAGGGTTTTTAATTGGCGGCATAGTCCAAAATTTTGGTGTATCGGCAAAAGTGGGTGAAACGCCATTTTTTGTTATTGAAGCCGATGAATACGACACTGCTTTTTTTGATAAGCGCAGTAAGTTTGTCCATTACCTTCCACGTACACTTATTTTAAATAATCTTGAATTCGATCACGCTGATATTTTCGAAGATTTGAACGCAATAAAAAAACAATTTCATCACTTAATGCGTACATTACCTCAAAGCGGCAAGGTAATTTGGCCTAAGCAAGACGTAGCGCTTAATGACGTAATAGCACAAGGGCTTTGGAGCGAAAGCGAAACGCTAGGCGATGATTGGAGCTATGAATTAATAAAAGCCGATGGTAGTGAGTTTAATGTACTTTTAAATAACGAAAAGCAGGGCACTGTTTGCTGGCAAGCAATAGGCGAGCATAACGTTAAAAATGCAATTATGACTATCGCAGCAGCGCGTCATGTGGGTATAGCTGTTGATCATAGTATTGATGCCTTAGGAGAATTTATTAGCCCTAAAAGGCGTATGGAGCTAAAGGCTGATATTAATAATATTAAGGTGTATGACGATTTTGCGCATCACCCAACAGCAATTAAAACTACGCTTGCAGGACTGCGCGCAAAAGTAGGTGATGAAAAAATTATCGCTATTTTAGAGCCGCGCTCAAACACTATGAAAATGGGCGTGCACCAATATACATTATTAGATTCACTGCGTGATGCTGACGACGTACTACTTTTTGAACCAGAGAATCTAAATTGGTCGCTAAAAGAGCAAGCAGATAAAGCAGGCATGCAGTGCTTTAGCAGCACGCAAACAATTATTGATACGGTGCTTGAAAATATTGAGCCTAATCAGCATATTTTAATTATGAGCAATGGCGGTTTTAATGGCCTTCATCAACACCTTGTTGATGGTTTAGCTGATAAATACAGCGGAGAATAGTGTGCAATTTAAAGATAGAATTACGCTCGCTTTTAGCGGTGCATCAGGTGCGCCTTATGGTTTAAGGTTACTTGAAGTATTGCTTGAGCAGCAATTTCAAGTTTACGTACTTATCTCAAGTGCAGCGCGAGTGGTGCTTGATACAGAATCAAATATTAAGCTCTCTGGTAACGAAGATAAAGCCACTGAGCAGTTAAGTACGCTGTTTAATGCTAAATCTGGGCAGTTAAAAGTATACGGTAAAGATAACTGGTTTAGCCCTGTGGCTTCGGGCTCTGCTGCGCCTAAAAAAATGGTGGTATGCCCGTGTAGTGCAGGATCGGTTTCTGCAATTGCAGTAGGGGCGTCAGATAACTTATTAGAGCGCGCCGCTGATGTTGTAATAAAAGAACGCGGGCAGCTAATTTTAGTACCGCGCGAAACACCATTTAACGAAATTCATTTAGAAAACATGCTTAAGTTATCTCGTTTAGGGGTAACTATTATGCCAGCAGCACCTGGTTTTTATCATAAGCCACAAAGTATTGAAGACTTAGTCGATTTTATGGTGGCAAGAATTTTAGATCATTTAAACATTGAACATAACCTAACAAAACGTTGGGGTTATGGTGAGGGTAAGTAATGGTTAAGCAAAATATTGCTTTAAATATAGAAGGCCTTACTAAGGTTTATAAAAATGGTGTTGAGGCCATTAAAGGCGTTGATTTACAAGTTTACGAAGGTGATTTTTTCGCCTTGCTTGGCCCAAATGGAGCTGGTAAATCAACCACTATTGGTGTTATTTCCTCACTTGTTAATAAAACAAAAGGCAAAGTAGAAGTATTCGGTTGCGATATTGATACTGATTTAGAAGCCGCAAAAGCGCATTTAGGCTTAGTGCCGCAAGAGTTTAACTTTAGTCAGTTTGAAACACTTAGCCAAATACTTGTTAATCAAGCTGGTTATTACGGTGTTCCACGCGCTGAAGCCCATAAGCGTGCTGATAAATACCTAGCTCAACTTGGTTTACTTGAGAAAAAAGACAAACAAGCGCGTACGCTTTCAGGTGGTATGAAACGCCGCTTAATGATTGCACGTGCGCTTATGCACGAACCAAAGTTGCTTATACTTGATGAGCCAACAGCAGGTGTTGATATAGAGCTTCGTCGCTCAATGTGGGATTTTTTACGCCAAATAAATCAGCAAGGCGTTACCATTATTTTAACTACGCATTACCTTGAAGAAGCAGAGTTACTGTGTAAAAATATTGCGATTATCGATAATGGTCGAATTGTTGAAAACACCACAATTAAAGCACTGCTTGCAAAGCTTGATAAAGAAACCTTTATTTTAGATTTAAAAACGCCTGCAAATCCTGTAACGCTTGATGGCTATAAATTTACCATGACAGACGATCGCACTGTTGAGGTGGAAGTTGCTAAATCACAAGGGTTAAATGCGGTTTTTAGTGCATTAACAGCTCAAGGTAATACTGTATTGAGTATGCGAAATAAAGCAAACAGACTAGAAGAGTTATTTGTAGGATTACTAGAGCAAGGGCGGGGCGAATAAATGTTTAAATATGGCGTAGCCTTAAAGAGTTTATGGATTAAAGAGTGTATTCGTTTTTTACGTATTTGGGTGCAAACCTTAGTACCGCCAGCAATTACAATGAGCTTATATTTTGTTATTTTTGGTAACTTAATTGGTTCACGAATTGGCGATATGGGCGGTTTTAGCTACATGGAGTTTATTGTACCGGGCCTTATAATGATGTCGGTTATTACAAACTCATACTCGAACGTAGCCTCTAGTTTTTATTCAACAAAGTTTCAAAAAAGCATTGAAGAGCTTTTAGTTGCACCTGTACCTAACTACATCATTGTTCTAGGTTATATGGGTGGCGGTATGACGCGCGGTATTATGGTGGGCTTTATAGTTACCTGTGTATCGTTATTATTTGTTGATATTCAAATTCATAATATTTTTGTAATTATGGCGACGGTTATTTTAACCTCAGCCGTATTTGCTTTAGGTGGTTTGATTAATGCAATTTACGCAAATAGCTTTGATGATATTAGTATTATCCCAACCTTTATTTTAACGCCATTAACCTACTTAGGGGGTGTGTTTTATTCTATTACATTACTGCCAGAACTTTGGCAAAATGTATCGCAAATTAATCCTATAATTTATATGGTTAACGCGTTCCGTTATGGCTTTTTAGGTGTGTCGGATGTTGATTTGAGCGTGGCTCTTGGGGTTATTTTAGTATTTATAACAGCGTTATTTACATTAGCGCTTACATTGATCAAAAAAGGTGTGGGGCTAAGACATTAATGAGTGATGCAAATTCACGTAGTATTGTATCTAATCAAGCGGGTATTCACGAAAAGCTTGATGAAATAGTAAATAAGCACTTAGATGCTGAATTTAAAAAGCCAATTGCAGCGCATACCCAAGCCGCATTTGACGAGGTTAATGCTAAAGTACAAGCCTTTAGTGGCCCGCTTATTTTAGACTCGTGTTGTGGCGTAGGTGAAAGCTCAGCTAACTTAGCTAAGCGCCACCCAGATGCACTTATAATTGGTATTGATAAATCGTCGCACCGATTAGATAAGCACGATGTTGAATATAAGCAAACCGACAGTGGTCAGTACATCTTAGTGCAAGCAGACTTAAATGACTTTTGGCGTTTAGCGGTAGCTGCTAATTGGCAACCTACGCACCATTATTTGTTGTATCCAAACCCGTGGCCTAAATCTAAGCATATTCGTAGGCGCTGGCATGGCGCAGCTATTTTTCCATTTATTGTTAAGTTAGGTGGAAAATTAGAAGTACGCAGCAATTGGGATATTTACGTTAAGGAGTTTGCTCGGGCGCTCGAATTAACAGGCAACCCTTGCGATGTAACGCTTTATGAGTCAGACGATGCCATTACGCCTTTTGAGCGTAAATACTGGGCCAGTGGCCAGCAAAGCCACCGACTCGTTATTAACTTACCTCGCTAAAGTAAGTTAAAGTGCTAATTCTTCTTCTATAACCGTACTAACATGTGACACTGGGTGGGCAAAGTAGTTGCCTTGCATTAGTGTCACATCCGCCTTTTTAAGTGCGGTTACTATGGTTGCATTTTCTACCGACTCTGCCATTAATTGCAAACCAAGTTGATTAGCAAAACTGGCTATATGTTCAATAAATAAATAGATGTCTTTGTCATGCACTATTTGCTTTATTAGTGCGCCATCTAGCTTAATACCATCTACTTCCAGCTTAAGTACGTTTGATATATTTGAATAACCACTACCAAAGTCATCAATAATAACCTTAACGCCTTTCGTTTTAACCATTCCAATAAATGCTTTTACCTCAGAAAAGTTGGCAATAGCTTGGGTTTCTAAAAGCTCTAGTGTGATATTACCAGGATGCGGGTAGCGCTTAAGTTCGTCCGCAATAAACTCACTTAAATTAGGGTCGAGCATATCTTGTGCTGTTATATTTAAACTCCAGCAAATATCGGTTTTTCTAAAGCGACTAACACATTGTGAAAATATAGTACGGGTAAGTATTCCGTCCATTCTTGATCGAGTAACAACATTTAAAAATGCATCAGGTTTCAACACTTCCCCTTGCGCCGTTACCATTCGAGCTAAACATTCGTATTGAACGACCTTGTTGGTATTTGTATCAATAATGGGTTGAAAGTAAGGCACTATACGGTTGTTATCAAACGCTTCACGCACCTCTTTAGCCATTTCAACATTGTATTGATATTGCGTTTTTACATCGTGTAGCGCTTTTGAGTAGTTAACTACGCTATGCCTGCCTTGTTTAGCTTGCAGCGCCGCTATATGAGCGTTTTCAAGTAGTAGCGATTTATTGCCACTGGCAATACCTGCACATAGAGTTATATAAATAAAAGGGTCAGTTAACACTGGGGTATTAAAGTTATATGTTTTTACGAGATCGGTAAATTCGTCATTACTCATTTCTTTAGGCGCGAGTAATACTATTTTGTTGGTTGCTAGTCTGTATATATGGCAATGCGCAGAGCTTCTGAATTTAAAGTGAATAAGTAAGTTTTTCATTACTTTATCACCCACTTCAGTGCCGTAGAAACTGTTTATATCTTCTATTTCATTAACCCAAATAACGGCTAACTGCATGTGATGAGCATTACTTTTTTTAATAAAGTACTCAAGAGCAATATGATTTGAAAAACCAGTACTTGAGTCAGTTGCTAACGAGCGCTTTAGTAAATAAATATATATGGCGGCAACAAGTATCGCGATAAAAAAGAAGAAGCTAGCCATTGCAGCTGCTTTTGATACGCTTTCTTTAAGTTTCTCGTTTAAATTGTAAATAGTTATATCGGCACCCGTTAAATAGGTATTGCCGTTAATAGGGTCAACGTAAGGAATAAAAATAGTTTTAAAGTGGCCCCACTGATCGCTCGATATTTCAAATACAGGCTCGGTTGAGTAAAAAGCACTTATATTGGCATCGGTAGCTTCAGGGTAGAGATCTAAAAATTGAGTTACTTTGCCATTATTCTGATCGTCTTGCGTGTAGCTTGATGAGCTAAAAAGAACCTTTCCGTCTTTTAAAATCATTGAATACACATAAGCAATATCAAGTGCTTGAGCAAACTCAGAGAGCTGTTTACTTTTATCTTGATAGTAAGAAAAACTTATGTTGTCGCCTTGATTAACCGCACTTAAGTAATTTTCACCTAAAATATGTTTTACGCTGGTGGCTGCATTAAGTAAGCGATTATCAACCGACTGCATTATTTCAGCACGCGTGGTTTGGTAAGTGTAGTAAACATAGGTAAGTAAGCTTATTAAAAACAAGCTAAAGCCTGCCACTATCCAACTAACTTTGACTCTTCCTTCTGGCATATGTGTCCCTTTTTTGTTATCAAATTTATTATACCCAAAATAAGTAAATGCCCAATAAATAATTAGGTTTGGTAGAGTTTTAATTAAATTATCATTTTTTTGTCATCGCTTTGATTGCTTTTATAGGTTTAAACGAGACATTTTAGTTATATTGCAGTAAAGTTAGCGCAATTTTTAAAGAAACACGATTGCTCTAAATGTCCTAATAAGTAGGCGTTTTTGATGGGTAAGCGCGTGTTTTAGCTACACACACTAGGTATTGAGATGGATCAAAAGCGTTGTGCCGTCGCCTCTAAAGAAAGCCTTAAGCGTATATTTACTGTACCTGAAGCGCCAGACTCAACTTTAAGCAAAATCGAGCTTGAAATTTCGAGTAATTTAGCAGGTTTTCTAAACGAAAATATAGCGGCAATTGAAAAACCATTACATGAAATCGAAAAAGATTTTCAGTCGGCAGTGATCCCAGAGGATCCAACGTTTGTATCTGCTTATGCCCAAGACATAATGGAGCAACTTGTTGCGCATTCTGTGCATACAGCTGCGCCTAGCTTTATTGGTCACATGACCTCTGCCTTGCCGCATTTTTTATTACCTCTGTCAAAATTGATGGTAGGGCTAAATCAAAATCTAGTAAAAATAGAAACGTCTAAAGCGTTTACGCCTCTTGAGCGTCAAGTGCTTGGAATGATGCATCATTTAGCTTATGGGCAAGAAGATTCATTTTATTCTAAATGGATGCACAGTGCTAAAACCTCATTAGGTGCATTTTGCTCTGGTGGAACGGTTGCTAATATTACTGCGCTTTGGATTGCTCGAAACCGCTTATTAAAACCCGATGGCGATTTTAGAGGTATCGGCGCACAAGGCCTAATTGCCGGTATGCTGCATTACGGCTATAAAGGTTTAGCAGTATTAATATCAGAACGCGGACATTACTCATTAGGTAAATCGGTTGATTTACTCGGTATTGGCCGCGATAACTTAATTGGTATTAAAACCTGCGAAAATAATAAAGTAGATGTAGGAGCTATGCGCGAAAAAGCACGTGAGCTTGAATCGCAAGGCATTAAAGTAATGGCGATTATTGGGGTAGCGGGTACAACCGAAACCGGTAATATTGACCCACTTGATGAAATGGCCGACTTAGCACAAGACATTAACTGCCATTTTCATGTAGATGCTGCATGGGGAGGAGCAACCCTTTTATCGAACACGCATCGCCCTTTACTAAAAGGGATTGAGCGAGCAGATTCAATTACCATCGATGCACATAAACAAATGTATGTACCAATGGGAGCGGGCTTAGTTTTATTTAAAGATCCCGCTGCAACTGATGCAATAGAGCATCACGCTGAGTACATATTACGTAAAGGTTCAAAAGACTTAGGTAGCCACACGCTTGAAGGCAGCCGACCTGGTATGGCAATGTTAGTACATGCTTGCTTACGTGTTATTGGTCGTAAAGGTTACGAAATGCTGATTGATCGAAGCATCAAAAAAGCACATTACTTTGCTGATTTAATTAAAGCTGATGAAGACTTTGAGCTTATTTCAGAACCTGAATTGTGCTTATTAACGTATCGTTATGTACCTAAGCAAATTAAACAAGCAATAGCCGATGCAGATGCTGCAACTCGGTTAGATATTTTTGCCTCTCTGAATCGTTTTACTGCCAGTATGCAAAAACGTCAGCGAGAGTCTGGTCGCTCATTTGTATCACGTACTCGTTTAACGCCTTCTAAATACGACAATCAACCAACGGTTGTATTTAGAGTGGTCCTTGCTAACCCGCTTACCTCAGGCGCTATTTTAAAAGAGATATTAGCTGAGCAAAAAGAGTTGGCTGCAACAGATCCGGTATTCAAAAAATACTTAAGAAAGTATATGTAATCTAAATACAAAAAAGGGTCCATAAGGACCCTTCTTAATATCAAAAGTACTTATTAATGTAAAATACGTGCTCTAATTGTACCCTCAACAGCGCTTAGTTCTTTAAGTGCTACTTCAGATTGATCTGTATCTACATCAATAACTACATAACCAATAGATGCGTCTGTTTGTAGGTATTGCGCAGCAATGTTAATACCGTGCTGTGCAAACGCTTGGTTAATTTGCGTTAGTACACCAGGGCGGTTGTGGTGCACGTGTAATAAACGGCTACGATTAGCAAGCTCAGGCAGCGATACTTCAGGGAAGTTAACGGCAGTAATAGTTGAGCCATTATCTGAGTATTTAGCCAGTTTACCCGCTACTTCAATACCAATGTTTTCTTGCGCTTCTTGTGTAGAACCACCAATGTGCGGCGTTAAAATAACATTGTCGAATTGGCGCAGTGGCGATACAAATTCTTCATCGTTAGACTTTGGCTCAGTAGGGAACACATCGATTGCTGCTCCACTTAGTTTTTTCTCTGTTAGTGCTTCTGCAAGTGCATCAATATCAACAACAGTTCCGCGTGAAGCATTGATCAAAATAGATCCCTGCTTCATAACAGCAAGTTCTGCGCTACCAATAAGATTTTTAGTTTGCGGTGTTTCTGGTACGTGTAAACTAATAATATCAGAGCGTTGTAACAGCTGAGTTAGGTTGTGAACTTGCTTTGCATTACCGAGTGATAATTTATCTTCGATATCGTAATATTCAACGTTCATACCGATATTTTCAGCCATAATACCTAGCTGAGTACCAATGTGACCGTAGCCAATAATACCTAATGTTTTACCACGTGCTTCAAACGAACCATTTGCTGTTTTTAACCAGCCACCACGATGAGCCGCTGCATTACGCTCTGGAATACCGCGTAATAAAAGTAGGATTTCACCAAGTACAAGTTCAGCAACTGAACGAGTATTAGAAAATGGTGCGTTAAATACAGCAATACCGCGTTCGCGTGCTGCATCTAAATCAACTTGGTTTGTACCAATACAAAAACACCCAACAGCAACTAGCTTGTCAGCTGAGTCTAATACGGCTTGGTTAATATGAGTACGAGAACGAAGTCCTACAAAGTGAACATCTTTAATGCGCTCTTTTAATTCGTCCTCAGGTAAGGATGTTTTAACGTAGTCGATATTGCTGTAACCGTTACGTTTTAGCGTTTCAACAGCGCTTTGGTGAACACCTTCAAGCAAGAGAATTTTAATTTTGTCTTTTGCTAACGATACCTTACTCATAACCTCATCCTATTTAATTTGTGGCCCATTTTTAGTACCGATAATCACTTTATCAGCACCACGCATTGCAAATAGGCCGTTGGTAACTACGCCAACAATTGAATTTATTTGTGCTTCAAGTTGTTTAGCATTGGTAATTTTTAAGTTAAATACATCTAATATAACGTTACCGTTATCGGTAACTACGCCTTGGCGATAAACAGGGTCACCACCAAGCTTTAATAATTCTCGTGCAACGTAGCTGCGAGCCATTGGAATAACTTCTACCGGAAGCGGGAAGTCGCCTAATGTTTTTACTAATTTGGTGTCATCTACAATGCACACAAATTGTTTAGCTACAGCGGCTACTATTTTTTCGCGAGTAAGGGCTGCGCCGCCACCTTTAATCATTTCGTTTTGATCGTTTATTTCGTCAGCGCCGTCAACGTATACATCTAAAGCAGCAACGTTATTAAGCTCAAATACTTCAATACCTAACGCTTGTAAGCGCGCGGTTGAGGCTTCTGAGCTTGATACAGCGCCTACAATAGTGTCCTTTACTGAACCAAGGGCATCAATAAAGTGATTAACAGTAGAGCCTGTACCCACACCTACAATAGTGTTTTCTTTTACAAACTCGAGTGCTGCCCAAGCAGCTGCTTTTTTTAATTCGTCTTGTGTCATTGCTTTGTGCTCATGTATGTCAGAAATATGCGGTTAGTAATCAAATTTAATTGTTACCAACAGTATGTTTTATCTGGGGTGATAATGGTTTTAAGTGGTACATCCCACGACTCGATTGGTAGGGCCTCAACTTTTTGGCATTCATGTGCAAGGCCAATTAGTTGTGGTTTTTGCCAATTTTGTTCGTGCAAACGCGCCAATGTCCGGTCGTAAAACCCACCTCCCATTCCTAGGCGATTACCTTGTTTATCAAATGCAACTAATGGCATAAGGAGGTAATCAAGCACTGGTAATGGGCATATTTGAGAGCAGTTCAGCTCAGGCTCCAAGATACCATAGCGATTTGCTCTCATGGGTGAGTTTTTCTCATAGCGCTGAAATAGTAAATTAGCGCCATTGAATGGGTGTATTATAGGTAGGTAAACGGTATGGTTTAAACTCCATAATTCTTTAATTAACAATGAAGTGTCTAGCTCCCCATCGTTACTTAAGTAAATGGCAATATTCTTTGAATTCGTTGTTTTTTCGCTTTTTAAATGTTGAATAAAATTCATTTTTAGCGATTGCGCAGCAATTATTTGCTGATTATTTGACAAGTTTTTACGGGTGTTACGAATTTCCGCTCTTATTTTTGCGCGTTTATTGCTCATTAAATTAATTAGCCATTCTTAAAAAGAGAATAAATCGGGAAAAATTAAAAAAACAGCCAGTACGACTAGCAAAATGGTGGCAGTTGCAATCAATGAATATAAAAGTAAGTTACTGCGTTTTTTAGGAGGCGCTAAATCATCACCTAGCATTAGATCGTCACCTTGCCATTCGTCAATACTTTCGTCTGGTGCTTTTAACTGAGCTTCAGGAAGGCGTTGCTCTAACTCGTCTAACTTTTCTTCAAGGCGAATTAAGCTGCTAGTGATGTAATCGAGTGCATCAAAAATACGTTCATCACGTTGATTGTTATTTGCAGCAGGGTTTGAGCCATTTTGAATGATGTTTGAAACAGCTTGAAGCTTACTTTTAATGCCTAAGCCTGCTAGTAACTTAGCCTGTTTTAACGCTTTGTCTTTATCGCTTGGTGCAAACAGTGGCTTACCTTTAAAAAAAAGAGCTACTTTTTCATCTGACGTTTTTAATTTTGCAGCTAAATTTGTACATGCTGTTTTTATGTCAACGTTATCGGCAAGTCCTGAAAATATAACGCGAAAGTTATCGGCCATTTAACTGTCCCTAAAGCTTTTATAATGAAATAAGTATATACCTAAAGTACAAAAGAATTCGAGGTCGATTTAATAGTTATTTTGTAGACGCTCTACAAACAATATAGCGAATAAGTTTTAGATGTAAAAACGGCCCTTAAAAGGGCCGTTTTTAATTTACTACAACAATTTTGGCTTAAAGGCCGGCAGCTGCGCGAAGTGCGTCTGCTTTATCTGTACGTTCCCAAGGGAATTCGTCACGACCAAAGTGGCCGTAAGCCGCTGTAGGAAGGTAGATAGGGCGCTCTAAATCAAGCATTTGAATTAAGCCGTAAGGGCGCAGGTCAAAATGTTCACGAATAAGCTCGATTAAACGGCTTTCTTCTAGCTTGCTTGTACCAAACGTTTCAACGCTGATAGAAGTAGGCTCTGCAACACCAATTGCGTAAGAGACTTGTAGCTCACACTTGTCAGCAAGACCAGCAGCAACAATGTTTTTAGCAACGTAACGTGCAGCGTATGCTGCTGAACGGTCAACTTTTGATGGATCTTTACCAGAGAATGCACCACCACCGTGACGAGCCATACCACCGTATGTATCTACAATGATTTTACGACCAGTTAAACCACAGTCACCCATTGGTCCGCCAATTACAAAGCGACCTGTTGGGTTAATGAAAAACTTAGTTGCACTTGTAATAAGCTCTGCAGGGAGTACCGGCTTGATGATTGTTTCCATCACAGCTTCTACTAAATCTTTTTGCGAAATGTCTTCGCTGTGCTGAGTAGAAAGTACAACAGCATCAATACCTACAGGTTTGCCATTTTCGTATGCAAAAGTAACTTGAGATTTTGCATCTGGACGTAACCAATTAAGCTCGCCGCTTTTGCGTACTTGCGCTTGGCGCTGTACTAAACGGTGTGAGTAAGTAATTGGAGCAGGCATTAGTACTTCTGTTTCGTTACATGCGTAACCAAACATTAAGCCTTGGTCGCCAGCGCCTTGCTCTTCTGGGCTAGTACGGTCAACACCTTGGTTAATGTCTGGAGACTGTTTACCAATAGTGTTTAAAATTGCACATGAATCGGCATCAAAGCCCATGTCTGAATTTGTGTAGCCAATGTCACGAATTGTTTTACGTGTAATTTCTTCGATATCAACCCATGCGCTAGTAGTGATTTCACCACCAACCATAACCATACCGGTTTTTACGTAAGTTTCGCATGCAACACGGGCATGAGAGTCTTGCTCTAGGATAGCATCAAGTACCGCATCAGAGATTTGATCGGCGATTTTATCCGGATGACCTTCAGAAACTGATTCAGAAGTAAATAAATGTTTTGCCATTGTAATTCTGCTCACAAATATTGCGCTTCACAAACGTCGGTATTAGCGCTAAAAAATTAAGGGGCGTATTTTATCGAAAACAAAACACCTTGCATAGTGTTTTTACGCCTAGACGTCTAAATAAAATTACTAATAACTTTTTGGTCTTAAAAAATATTCATAATGCCTCACTTTTATAGGGTTTTTAATTGCACACAGCCCCCACAATAAGTAAGAATGGTCGGTATAAACGAACCCAAGTTACTTGGGTGCATAAACAAACACATAAATACCCGCGCAAATACACATAAAGGTAGGAGAATTCATGCCATCTCGCAAAGAACTTGCAAATGCTATTCGCGTCTTGTCAATGGACGCAGTACAAAAGGCCAAATCTGGTCACCCTGGAGCCCCTATGGGCATGGCTGATATCGCAGAAGTATTATGGCGCGATTATCTAAAACATAACCCAACGAATCCAGAGTGGGCTGACCGTGACAGATTTATTCTTTCAAACGGCCACGGTTCAATGCTTATCTATTCTCTATTGCACCTAAGTGGTTACGACTTACCACTGGACGAAATTAAAAACTTCCGTCAAATGCATTCTAAAACACCAGGTCACCCTGAATATGGTTATGCACCAGGAATCGAAACTACTACGGGTCCATTAGGTCAAGGGATCACAAATGCAGTAGGTATGGCAATTGCTGAAAAAGCACTTGCTGCACAGTTTAACCGTGAAGGTCACGATATTGTTGATCACTTTACCTATGCATTTATGGGCGATGGTTGCCTTATGGAAGGTATTTCTCATGAAGCAGGTTCACTTGCAGGCACATTAGGTCTGGGGAAACTTGTTGCATTTTGGGATGACAACGGCATCTCAATCGATGGCGAAGTAGAAGGTTGGTTTACAGATGATACACCAGCTCGCTTTAAAGCATACGGTTGGCATGTAATTAGTGGTGTTGATGGCCACGACAGCGATGCTGTAAGTGCTGCAATTGCAGAAGCAAAAAGCGTTACCGATAAACCTTCACTAATTTGTTGTAAAACAATTATTGGTTACGGCTCACCTAATAAATCTGGTAGCCACGATTGTCACGGTGCACCACTAGGTGATGACGAAATTAAAGCGTCTCGCGAATTCTTAGGTTGGACTGGCGATGCGTTCGAAATTCCTGATGATATTTACGCACAATGGGATAGCAAAGAAAAAGGTCAGCAGCTTGAATCAAGCTGGGACGAAAAATTTGCAGCATACGCAAAAGCATACCCAGAGCTTGCAGCTGAATATAAGCGTCGTATTAATAACGAACTGCCTGGCGATTGGGCTGAAAAATCTCAAGCGTACATTGAGCAATTACAAGCAAACCCTGCAAACCCAGCGTCTCGTAAAGCATCGCAAAATGCATTAAACGCATTTGGTCCGTTATTACCAGAATTTATGGGTGGCTCAGCCGATTTAGCTGGCTCAAACTTAACAATTTGGGATGGCTCTAAAGGTTTAACACGCGATGATGCAAGCGGTAACTACATTTATTACGGTGTGCGTGAGTTTGGTATGTCGGCAATTATGAATGGTATTGCCCTTCATAAAGGCTTTATTCCTTACGGTGCTACGTTCTTAATGTTTGTTGAATATGCAAAAAATGCTGTGCGTATGGCTGCATTAATGAAGCAACCAAGCATTTTTGTATACACGCATGATTCAATTGGTTTAGGTGAAGATGGTCCAACTCACCAACCAGTAGAGCAAATTGCAAGCATGCGTTTAACGCCTAACTTATACAACTGGCGTCCATGTGACCAAGTTGAGTCGGCAATTGCATGGCAACAAGCTATTGAGCGTAAAGACGGGCCTACATCGCTTATCTTTACTCGCCAAGGTCTTGAGCAACAAGCACGTGACGCACAGCAATTAGCAGATGTTAAAAAGGGTGGTTACATCCTTAGCTGTGACGGCAATCCAGAGATTATCTTTATTGCGACGGGCTCTGAAGTGAAACTAGCACAAGATTCAGCAACTGAGCTACGCAGCCAAGGTAAAAAGGTACGTGTTGTATCTATGCCATGTACTGATGCCTTTGAAGATCAAAGCGCAGCATACAAAGAAAGCGTATTACCGGCATCTGTTTCACGCCGCGTAGCAGTAGAAGCTGGTATTGCTGACTACTGGTACAAGTACGTAGGTCTAAACGGCGCAGTAGTAGGTATGACTACCTTTGGTGAGTCAGCACCTGCAGGCGAGCTGTTTGAGCACTTTGGTTTTACAGTGGCAAACATTGTAAGCAAAGCAAACGAGCTTTTTTAATCGCTTCGATTAAATAAAGTAAGTAATTGAAAAACCCGCACATGTTGCGGGTTTTTTTATGCCCTTACATGAAGCAACTTCACCTTGATCAATGCAGCTTTCCTTGCAAGAAAGTAAGCTATCAGGCAAGGTAGTGCGATAATATTTATAAATAAAAATCTTAAATTAATAGCAGGAGCTAAAAATGCCAAAGTTCGATAACGTGAGTGTAGTAAAAAAAGCCAATGTATATTTTGACGGAAAAGTGTCGAGCCGTACCGTTATTTTAGGTGATGGCGAAGCGAAAACGTTAGGCTTTATGCAACCAGGTGAGTTTGTTTTTGATACAAACCAAAAAGAGTGCATGGAGCTTTTAGCTGGCCAATGGGATATTTTATTACCAGGTGCAAGTGAGTGGAAAACATTTAACGCGGGTGAATCGTTTAATGTTGATGCAAATGTAAGCTTTAAAGTAAAAGTATCTGATTTTGCTGACTACTGTTGTTCGTACACAGATTAATCAGTACAGCTAGACGTCTGAAAGCCCATGCACTATGGGCTTTGCATAAACTTTGCGCAACGCATGATTTAAATCACCAAAAACCGCAAATAAACCTCAAATATCTCTCTTTTTTCCTTGTGTTAATCTAAATAGCCCCCAATACTATTTATGAGGTAACAAATAAAAGGATACCCTATGAAAATTAATCTTTCTGGTCACCATGTTGAAGTTACTGACTCTATTAGAGAGCACATCAACGAAAAATTTTCAAAAATCGAGAGCCATTTCCCATCGCTTATTGCACTCGAAATTATTTTGTCTAAAGAACATCATAAAATCCAAGCTGAAATTAGCACTAATTATGAAGGCACGCGCATATCGGTAAAAGGGGAAAACGAAGTTATGTACCCTGCCATTGCAAGTGCAGCTAAAAAACTCGATGCAGCACTAAAACATCGAAAAGGGCAGATAAAAGCAAACTTACACGAAAAGCCTGTTAGCACTACACCTGAAATCGCACACGAGATCATCCAAGAGATGGATCTTAAATAAAATTTAGTCACAAAGTATTGTAAAAAAGAGCCGTATGGCTCTTTTTTATTGCCTGTAATTTAGGTAAGTTATGCGTTCTTGCAGTTTATTAATTATAAAAATTAATAAAAAGAACACACAACACACATATTTTGAGAAATTAATGCACACAATAAAAGCAGTATGGAAGTCTCGACTAGGTGCGCTTGGGCCTGGAATACTCATGGCAACAGCCGCTATTGGCGGATCTCACCTAGTTGCCTCTACGCAAGCTGGGGCAATATTTGGCTGGCAATTATTTTGGCTTATCCTCGTTGTTAATGTTTTAAAGTACCCGTTTTTTCGCTTTGGTATGGAATACACACTCGCCACTAAAAATAGCCTAGTGGAGGGCTATAAAAGCAAAGGTCCGTTTTACTTCTACAGTTTTATTGGCTTAAACATTGTTGCCGCTGTTGTTAATACCGCCGGCGTATTACTGCTTACCGCAAGCTTACTGCATTACGCCTTACCCGTGGTTATTGAAGTAACCTTGCTTTGCTGGATGCTGCTGGGTGTATGTTTAGTTATATTGCTACTTGGACACTTTAAAGCGCTAGATAACGTTGCCAAAGGTATTATGGGGCTGCTTACGCTCGCTACTTTGATTGCCCTTGCCATTGCATTTAGTAACGGCCCAATGGCACCTGCTGATTATGTGGGACCTTCACCGTATGAACTTGCCATGCTTAGCTTTATGGTGGCTTTAATGGGCTGGATGCCAGCCCCTATCGAAATATCTGCATTAAGTTCTTTATGGCTAAAAGAAAAACAAGCGCAGCAAACAGTTTCTAAAAGCCAAGGCTTGTTCGATTTTAACGTAGGTTACTGGCTTACAGCTGGCTTAGCCTTGGTATTTTTTAGCTTAGGTGTATTAGTGCAGTATGGGCAAACCAGTAGTATAGAACTCGGCGGTGTTGCGTTTGCCAAGCAGCTTATTGATATGTACGCATTAACAATAGGCGAGTGGGCAAGGCCGCTGGTATCAGCAATCGCTTTTTTATGTATGTTTGGCACCACACTCACCGTGCTAGATGGCTACGCCCGCACGCTTAACGAGTCTCATAAACTACTTGGCTTTGGGCAATCAAAACACAGCTTAAATATTTGGTTAATACTACAAGCACTTGCCGGTATGGCCGTTATTTTATTTTTTAAATCAGCCCTTGGCCCCATGCTTACTTTTGCGATGACGCTTTCATTTGTTACAACGCCTGTATTTGCATGGCTCAACTTTAGCCTTGTGCGCTCAGAGCCTGCTATAAAGCATAGCGTTTTACTACGTAGTTTAACGTGGTTAGGTTTGGTGTACTTAGTTGGGTTTGCTGTCGCTTTTGTAGTGTGGAAACTAGCATTCTAAATATAACCACTTACTTTAGGGTTTTAATTAAAGCCCTAAAGCATTAAATTCTAGGGTTAAACGAGGTATAAATGGATATTAGAACAGGTGAGCTTTCAAACCCACACGTTATAAAGCTACTACAAGCGCATCATAACGATATGTTAAAACACTCACCCGTTGAGAGCGTACATGCACTTGATGTGAGTAAACTCACTCAGCCCGATATAACTTTTTATAGCTTATGGATTGATAATAATTTAGCGGGTGTTGGCGCTTTAAAAGCACTAAATACAACGCATGGCGAAATTAAATCAATGCGCACATCAAGCAACTATTTACGCCAAGGCATCGCTGCTAAATTGCTCACGCATATTATTGAGCAAGCAACTTTGCGAGGTTACAAAAAGTTAAGCTTAGAGACCGGCACGGCAAAGGCATTTTTGCCCGCACAAAAGCTTTACACTCAATTTGGTTTTAAAGAATGCGAACCATTTGGTGATTATGAGTTAGATCCGTACAGCTTGTTTATGAGTAAAGTGCTTTAAAAGTGAGTAGGGGATATTATGGTTTATAAAGTTGAATTTAAAGCCCCAGCACTGGATGAATTTGCTAATTTACGTACACAAGTAAAGTGGCAAAATCCTGACGATAAAACATTAAAAGCAAGCATCGAAAACTCACAGTTTTGGGTTGCCGTGTACGACACTGATAAGTTGATAGGCACTGGTAGAGTGATTGGTGATGGCGCAATGTATTTTTATATTCAAGATGTAATTGTTGCGCCAAGTTATCAAAGCAAGGGCATTGGTCATTTAGTTATGACCCACATTGAAAACTATCTAAGCAGCACCTGCTCTAATGGCGCTACAATAGCTTTATTAAGTGCTCACGGTAAAGAAAGTTTTTATACACAGTATGGTTATGTAAAACGTGATGGCGATGTTTTAGGGCTCGGAATGTGTAAGTTTATTAGCAAGTAATAATAAATATTGCTGCATGATATAAAGATTATTTAGATAGCTTTCAAAGGCATGGCGCAATGAGCAAGCGTGATTTATTTTCAGAATTAACTACAACTCTTGGTGATGCTAAAGCGCATTCACAAGGAAAGCTTACGTTACGTTCTCATAAGGTAAATGATATCAACGACCTTGCTATCTCATCGGATGAAATAGTAAATATTCGAGAAACATTTAATATGTCGCGTGGTGTGTTTGCTAACATTCTACATACCTCAGCAAGAACGCTTGAAAACTGGGAACAAGGACGCAGTGCACCTAATGGGCAAGCGATAATATTGCTAAAACTTGTGCAGTGTCATCCTGAGACGCTAAATCATATAGCTGAGTTGTAAGTTCCTTTGGATTATTTATTATTTTAAAAGACAAAAAGAAAGACGCGATCTATTACTTTCTTGTGGCAGCTAAGAGCGTGAAGCAGTCATTCAGCTGAGTTGTAATTAGATTAGTAATCATAAGAGAAAACTTTTCTTTTTTCACATGTTTAAATAACCTACAGTAAGCCTAATATTTATAGCTGGCAATAGCTTACACTATTTGCTATTAATGTAATTTCACAAAATAAGGATGTTTTCACGCTAAGATAGGTAAAGTGTCCTCTGATAAAGTTGTTATATGAATCCTTATAAATCGGTGCATCATTCTGAAACTAATATCTGACTATCTTAAATTTTGGTTGATAAACTATTTCTCAAAATATATTTGCCCAGACCGTTTTTCATTAAGTTCTGATGAAACGAAAAAATACAACTTCTTTGAAGTGCATATTTTTGTCCCTGAAGGGGAAATCAAAGAACTTGCTAATATTCCATCTAAAAACCGCGGGGCGCTAAGAATTAATTTTGAATTCATGCCTTCGAAAAATTCAGCTAGATGGGGAGGTATTCTAGCAGGACGTATGAAGAGAAGGCACGATTCTGAATTTTCAGACTGTTTAATGTCCATTGATTACCTCCGATATGCTCGAATTGATGTGAATTACTATTTTAAAGGTTGGGATGTTCGTGAACAGAAATGTTCACTTTATATGCTTATAAAGTTATTTTTGTTAAGGGCTACCGGAGCAATATATTTAAGTATACTCAAACACAAAATCTTTACTTATTTTCGTAAAGTAACCGTTTTTAGACGCCTTAGAACACCACTCAGAAGTAAATTCGAAATTTATGAAGCTCTGATGAATAATGATGATTTTCTTCAGAGAGGTACATTTAGGAAAAGTGAGTTATCAAAATCATTATTTGGTAACCACTATGTAGGTGAATTTAAAGTTTATCAGCAAGTATCTCAATCTTTAGATTGGATTCTTGAGTCCTGCGTTGAGGATGGAGAAGTTCAAAAAATCTCGCATCAGAATGAAAATGACCCATTGTATAAAATGAAAGGAAAGGGCATACATTACTTTACCCTTACAAAAGAAAGCATAAAAAACAATGAATCTGCAAACATTATTCAAAAGCGACAGGTGGCAATTCAGAGACGAATGGCTTGGCTTACATTTTTACTTGTAATAGGTACCTTTCTTACGACTATTGATAAATGGGAAAAAGCCAAAGAGCTATTTATATCAATCGTGGAACCTATTTTCCCATATATTGAAATGGTTCACAGTACATTCACATAACAAGGAGCTAAGGTTACGACCGTCCGCCACTGACACTGGGCTGTCATTGATATTAACTATCAACTCAGCTCTTTTATCGCTCTACTTATCCCATCTAAACTAAGGGCATACATGCGGTTGTTCATTAACTCTTTTATAAAGCCAATAGATTGATAGTACGGCCAGTGTTCAACGGGTTGTGGGTTGAGCCAGGCGACTTTATCAAAGTGGTTTGTGACACGTGATAACCAGGCACTGCCGGGATCTTCATTGTAGTGTTCTACCGAGCCGCCAGGGTAGGCTATTTCGTAAGGTCCCATAGTGGCATCGCCAACAAATATTACTTTATAGTCGCTGGTAAATTTATTAATCAGCGTCATGGTGTCAATCACGTTTGAATGGCGGCGTGCGTTGTCTTGCCAAACGTGCTCGTATAAACAGTTATGAAAGTAGTAAAACTCTAGGTGTTTAAACTCGCTGTGAGCGGCGCTAAATAATTCTTCGCAGGTGTGGATGTAGTCATCCATTGAGCCGCCAATATCAAACAGCATCAATACTTTTACTGCATTGTGGCGTTCGGGCGCCATTTTTACATCAAGCATGCCGCCTTGTTTTGCAGTAGCGCGAATAGTCTCGTTTAAATCAAGCGTGTCGCTTGCGCCAGTGCGGGCAAACTTACGTAGTTTTTTAAGGGCGAGTTTAACTGTGCGCGAACTAATTTCTCTGTCGGTGTCGAGGTTTTTGTATTCTCGTTTATCCCACACTTTTACCGCTTGGCGGTTACGGTTGCCGTCTTGCCCTATACGCACACCTTCTGGGTTATAGCCGTATGCACCAAAAGGTGATGTGCCGCCAGTGCCCACCCATTTATTGCCGCCAGCGTGGCGTTTTTGCTGCTCTTCTAAACGCTCTTTTAGGGTTTTCATAAGCTCATCGAGCCCGCCCATGGCTTTAAGTTGGGCTTTTTCTTCATCGCTTAGGTTTTTTTCAAACTCTTTACGTAACCAATCTTCAGGTAAGTTGTGCTGTTGCTTTAAACTCTCGAGTAAATCAAGGTCGGCAATACCGCTAAAGTAGTCGCTAAAAGCTTTGTCGAATCGATCAAAGTGCGTTTCATCTTTTACCATTATGGTGCGTGCTAAATGGTAAAAGGCGTCTATATCGGCAAATATAACGCCTTTTTTTAAGGCGTTAATTAAATCAAGTAGCTCGCGCAGGCTTACAGGCAAGCGGTATTCACGCAGTTTGAAGAAAAACGCAATCAACATCTTAACGGCGGCTCATAAAGGCAAGTTTTTCGATTAGGCTTATGTCTTGCTCATTTTTAAGTAATGCGCCGAACATTGGCATTAAGCCACCTTTTTTAGCTTTGTCGTGCAGTGTTTTAGCGTCTATGTCTTCTGCCATAAGTAGTTTAAGCCAGTCGAGTAATTCGCTGGTGGAAGGTTTCTTTTTAAGGCCGTTAGCTTCGCGCAGGTTAAAAAACACTTCGAGTGCTTGGCGTACTAAATCCTGTTTAACGTTAGGGTAGTGCACGTCAATAATTTGCTGCATTTCGTCGCTGCTAGGAAAGTCAATATAGTGAAAAAAGCAGCGGCGTAAAAATGCGTCCGGTAATTCTTTTTCGTTATTTGATGTGATGATCACAATAGGGCGCTCTTTTGCGACAATGCGCTCGTTAGTTTCGTAAACATGAAACTCCATTTTATCAAGCTCAAGTAGTAAGTCGTTTGGGAACTCTATGTCGGCTTTGTCTATTTCATCAATTAAAAGCACTGGGCGTTTGCCGTTAAGCTCTGCATACGTAAATGCCTGCCAAAGCTTACCTTTAACGATGTAGTTGCCAATATTGTGTACACGTTCGTCACCTAATTGGCTGTCGCGCAGGCGCGAAACCGCGTCGTACTCGTATAAACCTTGCTGCGCTTTAGTGGTCGATTTTATGTGCCACTGAATAAGCGTGGTATCTAGGCTTTTAGCCAACTCCTCAGCCAGCATAGTTTTACCTGTGCCAGGTTCGCCTTTAATTAAAAGTGGTTTTTCAAGCATAATGGCAGCATTTACAGCTTGTTTAAGTGCGCTACTCGCTATGTAATTGTCAGTTGAATTAAATTGCACGGTGTACCCTTGTCTGGTCTGAGGAGTAAGTTATTTTGTTATAATGCCATAGTTAAACGGCAGGTCCAAGGTAGGCAAAACGCTGTATGACCTCACCTTCTTTTTCAACAGTTTCTAAAAACATACTAAGTGGGCGCGCCCACATACCAAATTCACCATAGAGTGCTTGATAAATCACAAGCTGCTCCTCGGTTTCGCTGTGGGTGGCAACATGAACAACTTTGTATTGCGGCCCTTTGTAATGTTGGTATATGCCTGGTTTGAGTGAAAGTGGTTTTATTGCTGTAGTCATGTTTTGATCTCTTGTATAATTTGGCTTTGCACTTTTAATGTTAACTAATTTGCCAATACTATGAACTATATTTCGCTAGATGATTACAAAAAAGCATGGGTTTTTCGTCATAAAGACTTACCTGTATCAGATGAAGACGCAGTAAAAATAAAGCCTATGGGAGATGAGCGCGCAGCCGTACTTTGGACAACCATGGTAAGCCGTGAGTTTGATCACCCAGATTTTTTTGAAGACACCGATTGGTGTGGCCAAGAAAAAAGCTTTAGCCAAGAAGTAGATTGGCAAGATGCGTGGGAAAATGGTGATGCGCAACCACCAGAAGCAATCTTAACGTTTTTAGATTGGGAAGCTAACACCACTGTTTATTTTTGTATGGCACGCGATAATATTATCGAAACAACATTTGATGTATTTAAACGCAATTGGCAAAACTTTATGTTTTTAGCTGATGGCAGTTTGCTGATTGGTAAAAAGCGTAATACGGTTGTGCAATTTTTAGAATCAGGTAAAGCAAAATTAGGTGAAAAGCCAAGCGCTTAATTAGTGCGCTGCGCTTAAAAAACATTCAATACTGTGTTATAAAACATTTATCTGAATATTTTTGAGTACAGCTTTTGGTCGCTAAAAATCAGTTACTTGGTACTCAGCAGCAAGTTGAAATTTGGCAAACTGATGCACAAAAAGTGTTGTATGCACAATTGTGCAATGCGTTTTATCAGCGTGAGGTTCAGCGATTAGTTGCAGAGCCTAATGCCGATAAACTGCGCCGTCAGTTAAAAAGCCTACCTTATTATATTGAGCGAGCTGCAACGTTAGTTGCCAATGGTGACACGCCTTTTACGCTGGACGCGCAAAATGGTACGTGGCTTGAAAAGCAAAAACCGACCCCACCCGATGTGAATGTTCAAGCTAATGAACTTTTTTATCAAACGTATGCCAAAGTGGGGCTTATAGTGCCCGTTATATTACATGGCTACGATCAGGTGCGTCTTAGAATAGACAGTATCGATCAGTTAGGCGAAAATAAGCTGCATTGTAACGAGCTTGGTTGGTTTGATTTTTTAGGAAATGGGCTAGAGCAGCAAAATGCTCAGTTAATAAAGCCAAGTAAAGTGAGTTTAACCGCTGCATGTTGCGGGCATCAGTGGCAATTTTCGAAGCGTTGTATGCCACGGGTTTTATCACTACGCGAAATGCTTTTAGCGGGTAGTATTAATTGGCGCAATTTAAAGCGCCCCTTAGCGTATTAAAGTTAAGGTATTTGGAATTTAAAATAAGGAGTGTTAAATGCGTATTTTTCAAGTTGGCTTACTGTGCTTAGCACTGTTTGTACAATACAGATTATGGTTTGGTCATAATGGTTTACAAGACTACACACGGCTAAAAGGTGCTGTAGCGTCGCATCAAGAAACCAACGAAAAGCTCATTAAACGTAATAAAGTACTTAAAGCAGATATTGAAGACTTAAAGCTTGGCCAAGAAGGCATTGAAGAGCGTGCACGCAACGAATTGGGAATGATTAAACCGGACGAAACATTTATTCGTGTTTTACCGGGCAAACAATATGACAAATAAACAGACTATTGCAGCAATTGTTCCTGCTGCGGGCGTTGGCAGTAGAATGCAGCACAATGCGCCTAAGCAATATATACAATTAGCCGGTAAAACCATTTTAGAACACACCTTAGCTAAACTTTCTCAATTATCTCAATTACGCACTATTGTTGTTGCCCTTAGCGACAGCGACCCCTATTTTGACGAACTCCCAATACTTGATAAGCGCATTGTTCGCGCCAGTGGCGGTAAAGAGCGTGCAGATTCAGTACTCAATAGCTTGCTTTTTTTAGCGCCTAACCCGCCTACATGGGTGTTGGTGCACGATGCTGCGCGTCCGCTAGTTAATATTAGTGATATAGAACGTTTAATTGATGAATGTATACGCGCTGATGAAGGCGGTATTTTAGCTAGCAAAGTAAAAGACACCATAAAACGCGGCCACACTCATGCCCTACAAACTGTGCCACGAGACGATTTATGGCAAGCACTTACCCCACAATTTTTTAAATATGACGAGCTTAAAAATGCATTGCAAAACGCATTAGCAAACGGGGCTACTATTACCGATGAAGCCAGTGCAATTGAGTGGGCGGGTAAACCGGTTAAGCTTGTAGCAGGTCGCAGCGATAATATTAAAATAACCACGCCAGAGGATTTAGACTTGGCTGGGTTTTTATTACATAAACAACAAAACGAGAGTGCATTATGATACGAATTGGCCATGGTTTTGACGTACATAAATTTGGCGGCGAAGGCCCGTTAACTATTTGTGGTGAAAAAATTGATTACCCACAAGGCTTTTTAGCGCACTCAGATGGCGATGTCGCTATTCATGCATTATGCGATGCTATTTTAGGCTCGCTTGCAATGGGTGATATTGGTAAGCACTTTCCAGATACGGCTAGCGAGTATGAAAATATCGACAGCCGTATTTTACTTCGCCATGTGGTGAGCTTAGCTAAAGAGCAAGGTTATGTAATTGGCAATGGCGATGTGACTATTGTTGCACAGGCGCCAAAAATGCTGCCACATATTCAAGCTATGCGCGCTAATTTAGCCAGCGATTTAAATTGTGACCTTTGCCAAATTAACGTTAAAGCCACTACAACCGAAAAGCTAGGCTTTGAAGGGCGCAGGGAAGGTATTTCGAGCCATGCAGTGGTTATTATGAGTAAAGAGTCTATGAGTACAAAAAACGCATGAGCGATTTAAATTATTTATACGGTGTTCCGCTTTCTAAAGCTGATTTTAAAACCACCGCTGAAGACTTTATGGTTGATGAAGACCTAGGTATAGAATTTACAGGCAGTGGCGAACACGTGTGTTTGCAGGTGGTTAAAAAAGGCGAAAATACGCAATATGTTGCCAAGCTAATTGCGCAGCGTGCGGGTGTTTCACCGCGAGACGTAAGTTACGCCGGCATGAAAGATCGTCACGGTGTGTGCTCACAGTGGTTTAGTGTAAAAGTACCGATTAAAAAGCCTATCGATTTTAGCGATTTAAATAGCGAGAGTATTTTTATTGTGTCGCAACAGCGCCACGACCGTAAATTACGCACGGGCTGCCACAAAGGTAATAAATTTACGATTACGCTTCGTAATGTAACCAAGCCCCTTGATATTTTATGCCGTATTAACGCAGTACGCGCAGGCGTGCCTAATTACTTTGGCGAACAGCGCTTTGGGCATGGCGGTCATAACTTAGTAATGGCTGAAAAAATGTTTGCCGGGGAGCGCATTCGCGATAAAAAACTGCGCGGTATTATTATTTCAGCAGCGCGTTCTCATGTGTTTAATCAAATAGTAAATTTACGTGTTAAAGAGCATGGTTTAGCTAAAACAATGCACCGTGAAGTATTTATGCTCAGCGGCAGTAATGCATTTTTTGAAGATGCAATTAACGACGAAAACATAGAGCGATTAGCCACTGGCGATATTATGATGTCGGCACCTATGGTGGGTAAAAGCGAAAAAGGTTTAACCGAACAAGAAAAAATATGGCTTGAACCTTTCCAAACATGGTGCGATGGCTTGGGTGAGCTAGGCCTTAAAAATGAGCGCAGGATGCTGCGTTTAATTCCGCAAAACTTAACGGTTGAGACCATAGATGAAACCAGTTTAAAACTGAGTTTTGGTTTGCCAAAAGGGTGTTTTGCAACTGCATTATTACGTGAGCTGGTGGATTATAAAGATGCTAGCCCTCGAGAGCGCAAAGAAAAGGATAATGACATAAATGAAGATACTGTTAAGTAACGATGATGGCGTAAATGCTAAAGGCATTGCGGTTTTATATCAGGCGCTTATACAAATTGCAGATGTAACCCTTGTTGCACCTGATCGCAACTGTAGTGGCGCAAGTAATTCTTTAACATTAATGAACCCGCTACGAGCAACTACACTCGAAAATGGTTTTATGTCGGTTAATGGCACACCTACTGATTGTGTACATTTAGGTGTAAATCAGTTAGCTGATGAAAAACCAGACCTTGTTGTTGCTGGTATTAACCATGGTGCCAATTTAGGCGATGATACGCTTTACTCTGGCACTGTTGCAGCTGCAACTGAAGGTCGCCATTTAGGCTTACCTGCAATTGCGGTATCGCTTTGCTCACATAAAGGTGAGCATTTTGAAACAGCCGCTGCTGTTACCGTAAATATTATTAAAGGTTTGGCTTCGCATCCGCTTCCAAAAGATCAAATAATAAATATAAATGTGCCAGACATTCCATTAAGTGAATTAAAAGGGGTGCAAGTAACACGTTTAGGTGCTCGTCATAAAGCAGAAACCATGACCAAACAAACCGATCCTTGGGGTCGAGATATTTATTGGTATGGATCGCTGGGCATAGAAAGCGATGCAGGTGAGGGTACCGACTTTTACGCAATCAATAACGGTTATGCCTCTGTTACGCCATTGAGTGTTGATATGACAGCCAAAGACAGCCTAAAAGCAGTAGGAGACTGGTTAGCCGATTTGGAGATTAATCGTGCTCGCTAATTATACCCGCAGTGCAAAAGCGCTATCTGACTTACTAAAGCGCGAAGGCGTTGAAGATACACAAGTACTGAGTGCTATAGCTGATATTCCGCGACATATATTCGTAGACGATGTGCTAAAACACAAAGCTTATGAAAATACGGCGCTACCTATTGGGCAAGGGCAAACTATTTCCCAGCCTTATATAGTAGCGCGCATGACAGAGCTACTTCGCTTAGCTGGTGTGCGCAATAAAGTGCTGGAAATTGGTACTGGCTCTGGATATCAAACTGCAATATTAGCCAAAACGTTTACAAAGGTTTATTCGGTAGAGCGTATTAAAACGCTTCAGTGGCAGGCAAAGCGTCGATTGCAGCAACTCGATTTATATAATGTAACCATGAAGCATGGTGATGGTTGGCAAGGCTGGCAATCACAAGCACCTTTTGATGGTATTATAGTGACTGCTGCGGCCTCTAAAGTTCCGCAAGACTTACTTGCTCAGTTAGCCGATGGAGGCGTGTTATTAGCGCCCATTGGTGAGAGCGATCAAAAATTAGTAATGGTTATCCGCGAAGGCGATAATTATAAAGAGCATGTTATTGCTCCCGTTAGATTTGTGCCGTTAGTACCTGGCGATATTGAATAGGAATTCATTTTGAAGTTGTTTACCAAGTTATACGATATGGCCCTAGTGTGGGCAAAGCACCGCCATGCGGAACGTTATTTAGCTGCAATGAGCTTTGCAGAGTCAGTTTTTTTTCCGATACCGCCCGATGTAATGCTTGCACCTATGTCGCTTGCGCAACCCAAAAAAGCATGGCGTTTTGCAAGCTTTGCCACAATAGCATCGGTTGTTGGTGGAGTAGTTGGTTACTTGCTTGGGTTTTGGCTATTTGAACCCGTTGTTGAGCCATTGATTGCACAAATGCACTGGCAAGAAAAGTTTGATATCGCATTAAATTGGTTTAAAGATTACGGTGTTTGGGTTGTGTTTTTAGCTGGTTTTTCGCCTATACCATATAAAGTATTTACCATTGGCGCAGGTGTTTTACAAATGGCATTTTTGCCATTTTTACTCGCATCGGCGATTGGACGTGGTGCGCGATTCTTTTTAGTTTCAGCCTTAATGAAGTGGGGCGGGGCTAAAATGGAAGCAAAATTACGTCAATATATTGAAATACTTGGTTGGGGATTAGTGGTATTAATTGCGCTAGCGTACTTTTTATTGCGTTAAGCGTTAAAAATATCAATTGTCTAATTTGGGAGAAAAATACAATGAATAAACAGTTTTTACTGTATGTGACTATATTTGTTGGTGTTTTTCTTTCTGGTTGCTCTTCTCGCCATATTCCAGCGCCTGTTAGCAGCCTAAATAATAATGTTAATGATTTAGGTCATACCATTAACATAAATGGCGATATTTATAAGGTGCAAAAAGGTGATACGCTCTATTCGATAGCCTTTAGCGCCGGTAAAGATTTTAGATTACTTGCAAAAAACAATTCAATTCCATCACCTTACACAATTTTCCCTGGGCAAAACATCTCCTTAACCCCCAAGCCCGAAAAAACAAAAAGGGATGAAAAATATACGAATTCGAGTAAAAAGTCTATAAAAAACACACAAAAAAATAACATAATATTAAAGAAAGAGCTTGATCCTCCAAAACAACGAGAGTATGTTCAGAAACAAGCCAGTAACAAAGTTAGTAATACTAAACGTTTGTCGAGCAGTAAAGTAAAGTGGTTTTGGCCTGCAAAGGGCAAAATTACCAAACGCTTTTCTAATAAGGAAAACGGTTATAAAGGTTTACAGATTACTAATCGCAAAGGGGCTTCAGTCTTAGCTGCGGCACAAGGAACAGTGGTATACGCGGGTAACGCTCTACGAGGTTATGGTAGTTTAATCATATTGAAACATAATGATGATTACCTAAGTGCTTATGCACATAACTCGAAATTACTTGTTAAAGAAAAGCAGAAGGTTAAGGCAGGACAAAAAATAGCAGAAATTGGTAATTCAGAATCTCCGGTCACCGCGCTTCGTTTTGAAATTCGCTACCGAGGGCAAGCTGTCAATCCTGCTAAATACCTACCCTAATTTTCAGGTATTGATAATTGCTCGGGAGAAGGCTTATGGCTAGCGCAGCAAAACTTGACAAACACACTACGACTGACGAAAAATTCGATGACATCGCTGCTGATGAAAGCACAACTTTACTAGATAAAGTAGAAGACGATGAAATCTTTGCAAAAGAAGAAGTAACTAAAAACCTTGATGCAACCCAACTTTATTTAGGCGAAATTGGTTTTTCTCCTTTGCTTAGCGCAGAAGAAGAAGTGTTTTTTTCTCGCAAATCACTTCGAGGTTGTGAAGCCTCACGCAAACGTATGATTGAAAGTAACTTACGTTTAGTTGTTAAAATAGCACGCCGTTACAATAACCGTGGCCTTGCTCTACTCGATTTAATTGAAGAAGGTAACTTAGGCTTAATTCGCGCTGTTGAAAAATTTGACCCTGAACGTGGCTTTAGATTTTCTACTTACGCTACATGGTGGATACGTCAAACAATTGAACGTGCCATTATGAACCAAACGCGTACCATTCGCTTACCTATCCATGTAGTTAAAGAGCTTAATGTTTACTTACGTACAGCACGTGAATTAACTCAAAAGCTTGACCATGAGCCAACAGCTGACGAAATTGCAGCTTGCCTAGACAGACCCGTTGAAGACGTAACTAAAATGCTACGTTTAAACGAGAGAATAGCATCGGTTGATATGCCGATTGGTGGTGAAAACGACAGTGTACTGCTTGATATCATCCCAGATGAAAAAAGTGCAGGCCCTGAAGGCGAAGTACAAAATAATGATATTAATAAACATATTGTAGATTGGTTAGGTGAATTAAACCCTAAACAACGCGAAGTGTTAGCACGTCGATTTGGATTGCTTGGCTATGAGCCATCTACACTTGAAGATGTAGGTCGTGAAATAGGCTTAACACGTGAGCGTGTAAGACAAATTCAGGTAGAAGCATTACGTCGTTTGAAAGACATTTTGCAACAAGAAGGTTTAAGTACAGATAGCTTGTTTAATCAGTTTTCGTAACTGGTTAAATAGTTTAAGAGACTATGTGTGTTAAAAAGCCGAAGAATTTATTCTTCGGCTTTTTTTATGCTTGTTGTCTCGTCCTGAAATGTGTTTACACATTTAGGATTTATTATGACCAAGTCAAATAATACACCGATCAAACGAACAC
>NZ_JBEOOQ010000027.1:0-67180 GCF_040309305.1 Pseudoalteromonas sp. RB2-MNA-CIBAN-0110
AGACCGTATATATGACAGCAAACCTGTCCCTGCTATCGTTGAATGACACCTTGCAATACTGGAGGAGACCATATATGAGCTCTGCTTGAGATAGATTTATTATCCAGAGTTCAGGTTAACTAGTTAAAGAGTGTAACTAAAACTTAGTTTTGCATTACGCTCTTCCCCTGGCATACCACCTAAAAACATCGCTTTTGAGTAATACTTTTTGTTGAACAAGTTATTTAAGTTTAACTGCATATGCCATTTATCAGTTGTATACGATACCGCTGTATCGTAAATCGTGTAACTTGGTACGTAACCATCAGGAATCGAGAATGAACTTGAATTAGTACTTCTGTTATCTACAAATGTAATACCACCACTTATATTTACAGCTTCAGGTAAGTTAAACATATCCGCGTAGTAGGTTACCCATGTACTTGCTGTTACGTAAGGCACACCTTTTTGGCGTGTGTCGTAACTGCTGCTGTTAGGATTACTTTTGTCACGTGCATCTTGATAAATACCGTTTACGTTTACTTTCCATTTATCATTTAAGTAAGCGTTTAAATCAAGTTCAATACCTGTTGTTTCTTCTTTACCATCATAATAGCTTTCAGGTACATTTGAGCCTGATGTTAAAGCGTCATAAAGCGGATTTGCATATTCTAAATTAGTACGAGAGCTTTCGAATATAACAACAGAAGCCAGTAGTTGATCATCAAACGCTTTAAATCTAAAACCTAAATCGTTACTCATTGATTCAGAATCTTCTCTGTCTGCTTCATTACCCGCCACAGAGCCTAATACACTATACGCTGTACGGCCTTTTGAATGATTTACAAATACAGATAAATCTTCAGATGGCTGGTATGTTGCACCTAGGTTATACGTTAAGCCAGAATCTGATGTACTCGCTTCAGGTGTTGGCTCTGCGCGGCTTGAGCTATAGCGCTCATCTACACCAAAGTGCTCGTAAGTTTGCTCAATTCGGTTATATGCTACACCAATACGCGTTGTAAGCTCTTCAGTAAGATAACCAACATGTTGAATGCCTAAGCCCCATGCTTGTACTTTTTTATTGTAGTCGCTGGTTTTAAGTGGATCGAAGTCATCAAAGCTGCCAGATGGCCAATTTGGTTCTCTTATATCGTAAATATACGGCAATGAACCTTGGTACGTTACATCACCATCATTGTTTGTGAGTACGTAATCTTGATCCCATATTGAGAATTGTTTAAAACGAATATCTCTATCTTCGTAGTTTGCGTTAATAAGTAATTCGTTATCTACGTCGCCTAACATAAAGTCATAACGTAAATCTAAAAAGTACTGCCACGATTTTTCATCTGCTTCTACCTGGCGGTATTCTTGACGGCGTGCTGCATACGGGTAAAGTACACCGTCTTCAACTAATGGAGCACGAGGGTCGTTATTTATAATTCCATCACGAGTAGAGTAAACGTAGTTATAAGCACCTGTTTGGCGTGCAAAACTTGATGTGTAGTTACGGTACTGTAGTTGCTGGTTTAAAAACAAATCGTCAGTAATGTAATAGTTATGCGTTAATTTAAAACGCAGCTCTTCACCTTCGTTAGCATCAGCCATTGGTGAAATAATACCATTTGTGCCAAAGCTATAAGGTGTTAAGCCATCAGATGCAGATAGCGAATTAGCAAGTTGGTCGCGTTGCGCATCACTTAACTGTACGCCGCTTCCTGTCGGATCGTTTACTAAATCGGCACCGGTTACTTCACCCGCGCTTAAACCGTTTGCAGTTTCTGCGTTGTAAATACGAATAGGGTGACCAATAGAATCAACAGCTATTTCATCTTTTATATAGGCTGCAGAAAGCATGATGTTTTGTCTGTCGTTTAGTACGTATTTAAGCGAGGTATAAATTTCGTCGCGATCTTCTTTTAAATCGCGAAAGCCGTCACTTGACGCTGTTTTAGCCATTACACGATAGGCCAAGTCATCTGTTATAGCGTTAGTGCTATCAAACGATAATGAATAGCTATCCCACTGGCCAAGCTCAGCCGATACTTTGTGTTTTTCTTCAAATTCTGGCTTTTTCTCAATTAGGTTAATTACGCCACCCGCACTACCAATGCCATATAAACCTGTTGCTGGGCCTTTTAAAACCTCAACAGATTCAACATTTGTAAGTGAACGAGTTGGATTAAATGTATTACCCAGGCCTGCACCACCATACATACCATCGTAGGTGTAGTTTGCATCTAAACCACGAATTACTAAGTTATCACCAATACCGTAGTTATTACCTGCTTGTGTTAAACCACTTACGTTTCTAACTAAATCTTGTAGGCTATCTACACCTTGAGATTCAATAAGTTCACGGTCAATAATCACAACCGGTGCAGGTGTTTCCATTAAAGACATGTCTGATTTAGTAGCAAGACCTGAGCTCATCACCACGCGGTTTTGTTTTTCGTATACGCTGATGCGTTCAATATCAGCATCAACTTGTGTATTTTGGGCAAATGCCATATTTGCATTTAAACAAGCAAGAGTAATAAGAGAGTACTTAAACGTTTTCATAGAGTGATAACTATTCGCGTTATTGAATTTGCGCGAATGATAATGGTTATTGTTTTTAAAGTGAATAGAAAGTTCATTTTATTTGATTAAATAAAACTGTTCGGGTAATTAATAAACAAAGTTAAGCCTATAAAAGGTACGTTGTACCTTTTATAGGATGTTTGAGATGGGTGAGGGGTTTATTAAGGCTAAGTAAGCTCTGCCTTAATTGTGTGTATTTACAATTGGTTTTTATAAACAACACCTGCTTTCATTACAAAGGGTACTGACTCTAAGGTTTTAATGTTTTTAAGAGGATTTGCTTTTACAGCAATTATATCAGCTGCAAATCCGGTTTTAATTTGTCCTAACTGAGTATCCATTTTTAATAACTTAGCGCTATTAATAGTGGATGCTTGAATGGCTTGTAGTTCTGTCATGCCAAATTCAACCATGCGGCTAAACTGTTTTGCATTATCTCCGTGCGGGTAAATTGCTGCATCCGTTCCAAAGACCATTTTCACACCCGCTTTTACAGCACGGCTAAAGCTATCACGTTGCCTTTTTGATACTTGGCGTTCTTTATTTAGATTTTCTTCGTCTACGCCATTTTGCTCGCCATAAGTTAGCGTGTATTCGGTGTTATAAATATCCATAGAAAGCCAAGTTCCATGCTCTTTGGCAAGGGCTATGGCTTCGTCATCTAAAAAGCTGGCGTGCTCTACGCTATCAACACCTGCTTTAATGGCTGTTTTAATCCCGCTTGTACCGTGTGCATGAGCTGCAACAGGTAAATCTCGCATATGGGCTTCATCAACAATGGCTTTCATTTCTTCAAAAGAATACTGCTGTGCACCTACTTTAGTCCCTTTTGAAAATACTCCACCTGTGGCGCAAAACTTAATAGCGTTTGCCCCGTATTTAATGTTTTCGCGTACTTTTATACGCGCAGCCCATGGACCGTCTGCCACACCACTTGAAGTATATTTAAGCTCAGGAGGTAATCGGTTGTTATCACAGTGCCCGCCGGTAATTCCGAGTGATGGCCCCGCAGCCCAAATACGAGGGCCAACTATGTCACCCGCATTTATGCCGTCACGCACCGCTATAACGCTGTAACCTTCTGCGCCAACATTACGAACTGTTGTAAATCCGGCTTCTAAGGTTTTTTTAGCAAAATAAGCCGCTTTAATTGCCATTCTAGGAACTGACTGGCCTAAACGTTCACTGCGTGGAACCGTTGGATCACTGGTTAAATGCACATGCATATCCATCAAACCTGGCATAAGGGTTAAATCAGGTAGTTGAATATATTTATCATCTTTAGTCAGCGTTGGTTTTTTATTTTGTTCAATGTTTGTAATTACGCCATCATTAATAGTAATTAAGGGGGATTTAATGAGCTTGCCATCTTCCACATTAACCATGGCTTTAGCCGATAGGTATGTAACGGCATGGGCATTAAAAGTAGTTAAACACAGTAAGGCAATAGAGGTGCTGAGTAGTTGTTTTTTCATTTTATTTTTCTTTTAAATCATATTTGAATTAATAGAAATGTAACAAGCTCAGATAAAAGTGCAAATTTAATACGGTGAACGCAATCTATCGTAATTACTTTATTAAGTAAGGCTTAATGCGCATAATCAAAAAACGATATTAAAAAGGATTATCATGAAATCAATTAAATTAGCATTAGTTGCCAGTGGCGTTATGTTTGCTTTAAGTGGCTGTATGAATACTGAGCTTAGTACACACACTAACACCAGTGCGCAGCTAAACACAGTTAACGCATCGGCAGGTATTGTTTCAGAGCTTTCGGCAGAGCAACAGCTCGATGTACTTGTTGCACAGTATTACGATGAATCGCTTACATATAGCCCTATAAGCGCAACGTACAATGGTCGTAACGAGTTTAACGATCAATTCACGCCTGTAATTTTAAAAGAAAATAGAGCTAAAAAAGCGGCTTTTTATAAAAAATATCAACAGCGTTTAAATTTTATCGATAAAGCACAGTTAACAGGGCAGTCGCTTTTAAGTTTTGAAATATTAGAGCGCGACCTTGCACTAAAATTAGAGGGCATGCAGTTTCCTGATTATTTACTACCAATTAACCAAATGGCGGGTGCGCATAACACCTTTGCAGGTTTTGGTTCAGGTCAAAGTGCTCAGCCGTTTAATACAGTTGAAGATTACACTGCTTTTATGTCGCGCAGTGAAGGTTTTGTTAAGTGGCTTACTAGTGTAGAGCGCTCAATGGCACAAGGTATTAAACTAGGTATTACCTTGCCAAAGCCTCTGGCTGAAAAACTGCAACCACAATTTGCGGCTCATGTAGTTAAAAATGCTGAAGACTCACTATTTTGGGGACCAATTAAAAAATTACCAGAATCGTTTAGCGCACAGCAAAAGCAAAAAATTACAGCGCAGTATCGCGAACTGATTATGCAGCACCTAGTACCAGCTTATAAAAGCATGAGTGACTTTTTAGCTAATCAGTATATTCCTAATAGCCGAGAAAGCGTTGGTTATAGTGACTTACCAAACGGTAAAGCGTGGTACGAATACCAAATTAAGAAAAACACGACGCTTAGCTTATCTGCAGACGAAATTCATGAGATTGGTTTAAGTGAAGTGTCGCGCATTTTAAGCGAAATGAAAAAAGTAAAAGAAACCGTAGGTTTTAAAGGCGAATTGTCTGAATTTTTTGACCACTTACGTAATTCAGACGAGTTTTACTACAATACGCCACAGGAGCTAATTGCGGCATATGAAAACGTTAAGAAAAAAATAGATGCGCGTTTGCCTCTGCTTTTTAACATCGCACCAAAAGCACCTTACGTTGTAAAAGCGGTTGAAGCTTACAGAGCGCAGTCGGCTGCAGGTGCGTCGTATGCATCTCCTGCACCTGATGGCTCTCGCCCAGGCATTTTTTATATCAATACGTATAACTTAAAAGCACAGCCGAAATTTTTACTCGAAACCTTATCGATTCATGAAGCAGCGCCAGGTCATCACTTTCAAATAGCCCTGCAACAAGAAATAGACGGCTTACCTGACTTTCGCAAATTTGGTGGTTACACCGTATTTGCAGAAGGTTGGGCACTTTACGCAGAAAGTTTAGGCAAAGAGCTAGACTTATTTACCGACCCATACATGTGGTACGGGCGTTTATCAGATGAGCAATTACGTGCAATGCGTTTAGTGCTTGATACTGGTTTTCATGCAAAAGGGTGGACGCGTCAGCAGGGTATTGATTACATGCTTGCCAACTCATCTATGGCCAAGAGCGATGTAATTGCAGAGGTTGAGCGATATATTGCATGGCCAGGACAAGCGCTTTCTTACAAGTTAGGGCAGTTTAAAATTCAAGAGTTACGTGATTATTCTAAAAAAGAACTCGGCGATAAATTTGATATTAAAGCGTTTCACACGCAAATATTAATTGATGGCGCATTGCCAATGCCAATCCTTGAGGAAAAAATTAAGCGTTGGGTTAAATCTCAAAGCTAATTTTTAGCGCAAAGCCAGTACTTTGAAAGGGTATTGGCTTTGCGCCATTTGCAGCAATACGGTAGAATGCGCGCTCTTTAGGGGGCACGAGTAAACTATGTTTGATCAACAATTAGCAAATACACAATTTTGGCTTAAAAAAAGCTTAAGCGACATGAGTCAAAACGAATGGGAAGCCATTTGTGATGGATGCGGAAAATGTTGTTTAAATACGTTTATTGATAGCGAAGATGAAGACGAATTTACCGCCACCGATCAGTTACGTGAAGGTGAGCAATTAATATTTACTAATATTGTATGTCAGTATCTTGATAACAACACCTGTGGTTGTAGCGAATACGAAAACCGCCAAACGCTTGTTCCTTCTTGTGTAAAACTCACAAAAGAAAACCTTAAAGACATCTTTTTTATGCCACAAAGCTGCAGTTACCGTCGTTTACATGAAGGCCGGGGTTTGGCTTCTTGGCACCCATTATTAAATAGTGGCGATAAAACAAAGATGCATGAGCTAGGTATTTCTGTAAAAGACAAAACAGTAAAAGATTGCGATGTAAAGCTAGACGACTTTGATTTGTACATTGCAGAGTGGCCAACAAAGGACGCTGAGTAATGAGCAAACAACAAGCGGTAATTGGTTTAATCAATCCTAAAAGCCCGACTAATGTTGGCGGTGTATTGCGTGCAGCAGGTTGTTACGACGCCAAACAAGTGTTTTTTACAGGTAATCGTTACTTAAACGCTAAAAAGTTTCATACCGATACTAAGAACGCACTTGAGCGTATCCCTTTAACTGAAACCAATAGTTTGGAAGCGGTAAAACCAGAGGGCGCAACCGTTGTTGTTATTGAGCTTATTGAAGGTGCAACACCTTTACCTGAGTTTAAGCATCCTGAAAATGCGTTCTATGTTTTTGGCCCTGAAGATGGCTCTGTGCCAAAAGACGTTTTAAAGTGGTGTGATGAAGTGGTATATATTCCAACTATTGGCTGCATGAACTTAGCGGCTACCTGTAATGTTGTTTTGTATGATCGCTTAGCTAAATTAGGCGGCGTTGAGAGTAGTGACGATACTATTATTAGCTCACGTGATACAAACAATAAAATGAGGTGGCAAAAAAGCTGATTAGTTAAGGTTTATTTGTGCAAAAATGTTAGTTTTGGCTAAACTTAAAAACATTATAAATCATAAATAGATACTAAAATGCGCTGGTTTTATTTTATATTATTACTGACAAGTAGTAATTGTTTTGCTGAAACATCAGTTGAGTATTATCAAAATGGTACTCAACATGTTTTAACTGGACATTACCACAAATCAGGAGTGCTCTATGAAGCGAAAAACCCCAAACAAACACTCCATTTAGCCACACTCGATTGGCCTCCTTATATTGGTAATAATTTATGTAATAAAGGCTGGGTTTATCAATTTTCAATTGCTCTATTAAATAGTAAGGGCTACAACGTATATATTGAATTTTTGCCTTGGGCAAGAGCTGTACGAAATGTAGAACTAGGCAAAGCTGATATATTAATGCCTGAATACTTTATAGAAGATACAGCCCCCTCCGATTATGTTAATGGTAAAACACGTCGAGAATTGCTCGGTTTATCTAATTCGTTTAAAGGTGGCGAAATTGCATTTTTAAAAAGGAAAGGCGATACAGACCGTTTCACTGGAAACTTAAAATCGCTTAAAGGGCAAAAGATTGGTGTTGTTCGTGGGTATCAAAATACGCCTGAGTTTGATGCTATGATGGACAATGCTGAGTTTGAAGTTATTACCTCTGTTGATGATTTACAGCTTGTTCAGCTTCTGGTTGCTAAACGTGTTGATTTGATTATAGGCGACCCTCAAGTTCTTAAATTCTCTGTAACTTATTCTTCTTTAACTAAACCTGAAAAACAATCTTTGCTTTCTTCTATTGAGCAAGAAAGCATTCCTCTGCAATACAACCCTTTATATTTTGCTATTAGTAAGCTTACACCTAAATGGCTTTTAGTCTTAGAGGACATAAATGAAGGGCTTTATCAGTTTCATAATAGTGGCGAGATAGAGCGTATTATCAATACGACAAATACTCAATGCAAGCCATAAAATTGGAACGTTCCTTTGTTGCGCTGACTAATTTATATATAAACATGTAGAATCGTTTTCAACTTGTTAATGGAGTGAAAACGACGTGAGTGAAATAAATACAAATCAATCATTCGCGGTCAACAAACAGCCAAATAAAAATTATCTGTTTCCACTGACTGCAATGACGACCCTATTTTTTTTATGGGGTTTTATTACTGTTTTAAACGATGTACTAATACCACGATTAAAAGGCGTATTTGATTTAAGCTTTTTTGAAGCGATGCTAGTACAGTTTTGCTTTTTTGGTGCTTATTTTATTGTTTCTATCCCTGCGGGGATTTTAGTTAAGCAGTTTGGTTATAAAAAAGGGATTTTAACTGGTTTAATTGTGGCTTCAATTGGCTGTATGTTGTTTTACCCTGCTGTTGTAGTACATGAGTACTGGCTATTTTTGAGCGCTTTATTTGTACTTGCCGCTGGTGTAACGGTGCTTCAGGTTTCTGCCAATCCTTATGTTGCTGCTCTTGGGAGCGAAAAAACAGCTTCTTCTCGTTTAAATTTGGCACAAGCACTTAATGCGCTTGGTACTACTGTTGGGCCTTATGTAGGTGGTTTATTATTTTTTGGTACAGCAGGTAGTCTTGCTGCTTCTGCAGCAACTGCTGAGTCTGTAAAAGTGCCTTACTTAATGCTTGCTGGTGCCTTATTACTTATCGCTATTATATTTGCCTTTATAAAGCTTCCAGAAATTGAAGCCCATAAAGAGGAAAATAATGCTGCAGTAGAATCTCGTTCATTAACTCAAGCACCGCACTTAACTATGGGTGTACTTGCTATATTTTGTTATGTAGGTGGGGAGGTTGCCATTGGCAGCTTTTTAGTTAACTACTTTGGTGAGGCGCACATAGCAGGACTTGAAGAGCATACTGCGGCTGCACTTATTAGTTATTACTGGGGCGGGGCAATGGTAGGGCGTTTTATTGGCTCTGTATTATTACAAAAAATAGCGCCTTCTAAGGCGATTGCATTTAATGCATTTAGTATTATTGCGCTATTGTTGGTCACCATTTTTACTCAAGGTGACGTCGCTTTATATTCAGTATTGGCAATTGGTTTATTTAACTCAATTATGTTCCCGACTATATTTTCAGTTGCAATCGAGCGACTAGGATCATTGACCAGTAAGGGTTCTGGTTGGTTGTGCTTAGCTATTGTAGGTGGTGCACTTGTACCATTACTGCAAGGGTTTATAGCTGACACAGTAAATATACAGCAAAGTTTTTTTGTTCCAATGCTATGTTATGTATTTATTGCATGGTACGGATTAAATGTTGTTCGCTTAGCAAATAAGTGGAAATAACAGACTATACAAGAGTGACTGAATACGTATTCAGTCACTTATAAAGCTACATTTAATAGGAACGTTCCATAAGTAATTAATACGAGTCACAATTTATTTCAATATTAGTCAGTTACCCCCTACAGCCTTTTGTTTTTTAATCCTTTATCCTTATTTTTATCTAATAACCTAGTCACAAGCCTTATTTATTAGGACATTTAGCTAAATTTTTGCTAAAACTGTATGGATAATAAAGATAAATAATAAAAATAAATAATAAAAAGGATGTATATGCTTAACTCGTTGAAATTTACTTCCAAAGTGACTATTGCAGCCTCTTTAATTTTGGTTTTGGTGCTAGGGTTATTTACTTTTAATAACTACATTGCGATGCGCAAGCAAACCGAGCAGCAGTTAAGCCTAGTATTACAACAAAATTCCGAATCTGTTTCACAAAATATAGCGAGTTGGTTAAATGCAAAGTTGGCGATTGTTATATCAATTGCTAAAACCCATAAAGCTAATGATTCTAAAGCACTCACCCTTTCACAATTAAATACTGCAGAGCTTGCCGGAAGCTTTAAAAATACGTATATAGGTAAATCCAGCGGCACGTTTATATTAAACGATCAATCAGTTGTTTTACCTGCTGATTTTGATGCGACCTCTCGCCCTTGGTATAAATTAGTCGAAAACAAATCAAATACCGCTTTTACAACTCCCTATATTGATGTAACAACTAACGAGCTTACAATTTCAGCGGTAGTACCCATGCTACAAAATGGCCAGTTTAGCGGCGTTGCAGGTGCCGATATTGATATGCAAACAGTGACTAAAATTATTAACGATATTGATTTTTTAGGTCTTGGTTATGGTTTTTTACTCGATAACAAAGGTCAAGTGTTAAGCCATCCTAATGCTAAGTTAAACTTAAAAAATACATCAGACATTTTTGGTACTAATACGCCCTTGCAAAGTGAGTTTACCCAATACGAGATAAACGGAGAGTCTAAGCTTATCTCGTTTACAAAAATTAGTGGTATTGAAAACGTAGATTGGTACCTAGGTGTTGTCATAGATAAAGATAAAGCGTATGTCAGCGTTTCTAACTTTGGCCAAACTGCGGCTGTATTTATGGTGATAGGGATTATTACTATCATTATTATGATGCAGCTTTTATTACGCTATTTAATGCAGCCTATGAACCGCTTAAACGATGCCATTAAAGATATAGCACAAGGCGAAGGCGATTTAACAAGGCGCTTAACCGTTGAAAATGATGATGAGTTTGGCGACTTAAGCCATTCATTTAATATTTTCATCGAAAAAATTCAGCATTCAATAGAGCAAGTAAAAGAGTCCACAGAGCAATTAGATACAGCAATTGAGAGCTTGGTATCACAAACACATTCATCGCTGTCTATGTATGATGATCAAAGTAAACGAACCGATAGTGTTGCAGCGGCTATTAACCAGTTTTCAGCTACATCAATGGATATTTCAAATAATGCAGAGAGTGCATCGCAGCTTGCTAAAAATGCAGATGAGCACTCAACACAAAACCAAGAAGCATTAAGTCACAGTGTTACAACCATCCACCAGCTTTCAGCTAATATGGAGAAAGCTCAGCAAACTATAAACAGTTTAAATACGCACACAGCCAGTATTGGGCAAGTGCTTGAAGTTATTAAAGGTGTAAGCGAGCAAACTAATCTATTGGCACTAAATGCAGCAATAGAAGCCGCTAGAGCAGGAGAGGCAGGACGCGGTTTTGCCGTTGTAGCAGATGAAGTACGCCAATTAGCACACCGCACTCAACAATCAACGCAAGAAATTGAAGACACGGTGAGCCAGTTACAAAAAGGCTCAAACCTTGCTGTAGAGCTTATGAAAACAAGCCTTCAAGACAGTGAAAAAAGCGTACAACAAGCAGATGCCGTCGGCAATTTAATGAGTCATGTTATACAAGCTATTAAGCAAATTAACGATGCAAATCATTCTGTGGCCAGTGCAACCGATGAGCAAAACCAAGTTGTTAAGTTATTAGATACTGATATTCAAACAATTAGTGCGCTTTCTATACAAGGCAAGGCTAACTTAAATGACACACTTAACGAATGTACCAAACTAAAACAGCAGTTTAGTGCCTTAGAAAATATGGTTCAAAAGTTTAAAGTATAAAATTAATGACTAAAAAAAATGACTAAAAAAAATGTGAATAAACCAAATTGGCTCAGTCTAATAAATATCGACAGTGTTTATAGCTCAGACAAACAGCGCAAAGCGTTTTCTTTATTTACCATGATTGGGATATCAATTGTGGTGATTGCTGTATTAGTGTTTTTGAATTATAAGGTTTACTCACCGATACTCACCGCTTCATTAATTATTGTTAACATTACAAATATAAGCTGTTCTATCTACTTTATAAGAACGGGTAATCTGCAAGTTGTGGCATTAATAAGTATGAGCATTGTGTGCATGATGTTTGTTGCACTTGTTTATACCGGTGGTAAAGATAACACCGCGCTATATTGGCTTATGTTTTATCCTGTAGTGACGTTTGCATCTTTAGGGGTCAGATTGGGTGCTTGGTTAGGTTTTACTTTACTGTTTTCTTGTATTGTTATTTTATACGGCCCTGATTTTGGTCAAGTTAGCTATGGCGACGTAGAAAAAACACGGTTTATAGCGTCCTTTTCTATGGTGTTTTTATTCTCATTTATTGGTGAGTATTTTAGGCATAAAAGCCACATGGCTATTGCCGATATTACGCTAGAGCAGAAACAAGATGCTTATACCGACCCCCTTACTGGTATAGCAAACAGACGTTTTATTACCTCTCATTTTTTAAAGCTTGCCCAAACACGCCCAGAGCAGTACTTACCTTTTTCAATTTTGTTAATTGATTTAGATAACTTCAAATCTTTAAACGATACGCATGGTCACGATTTTGGTGATACGGTATTGATTGAATTTACCAAGCTCCTTGAATCTCAGTTTTTGGCAACTGCGTTAAAGGCCCGTTATGGTGGTGAGGAGTTTGTTGTTATTTTACCGCAGGTTACTGTTGCTACAGCCAATGTAATAGCAAACAAATTTCGAGAGGCTGTTGCAGGGCACGTTATATTTACTGATGACAAGCAGCGTATTTCAATAACCTGTAGTATTGGTATTTCCCAAGTAAATAAAGTAACTGATTATGATGATTCGTTAAAACAAGCTGATGAAGCTCTTTATAGTGCAAAGGCTGCTGGTCGTAATAGTGTCGTCTCGAACTAGTTGAAGGATTAATATGTCTCAAAGTAAATTAATATATGTTCATGACCCAATGTGTAGCTGGTGTTGGGGTTACTCACCAACCTGGCTTAAGCTAAAATCAGAGCTTGCTGGTAAAGTAGCAATTGAATATAAAGTAGGTGGATTAGCACCTGATAGCCAAGACCCAATGCCACAAAATATGAAAGAGATGCTTGAGGGTACTTGGCATAAAATTTCAGCGCAGTTAGGTACGCAATTTAATTATAACTTTTGGCGTAATTGCCAGCCAAGGCGTTCAACGTATCCCGCATGTAGAGCCGCACTTATAGCGCGTAAAGCGGATAAAGAAGCTCAAATGGTGGCTGCAATTCAACATGCTTATTACCTAAATGCGCAAAACCCGTCAGATGAAAGTACATTAATTAGTTTGGCTGAAAAAATTGGCTTAGATAAAAATGAGTTTACTGCGCAGCTAACGTCAAGCGAGCTTAATGATGAATTTAAAGCTGAGTTATCCTTTGTTCGTACACTACCAATCCAAGGTTTTCCCTCACTAGTGCTTATTAAAGGTAATAAAGCATACCCAATTGAAATAAATTACACTGATTGGCATTATTCCCTTAATCAAATTAATTCAATTTTAAAATAATCCAGCCTGTTTATAGGGCATTTGGCTAACAAATGCTCTTATCATCTTAAAAACCCCCTCGTAAGTCTTAATTATTACCATTGTCATAAAAGCGACTTTTTTGCGCAACATCCTTGTCATGTTTCATCTATAAACTCCTGCTCATTGAAATTATTAAGTCATAAATTATTTATATAACAAAGTTTATGACCTAAAAAAACAAACTAGCAAATCCGCTAACTAACGAGTAAAGGTGTATGCGATGAAAGGCGTTAAACCATTAATCTTAGCTGGTATTGTGGCCGCAAGTGCAGCAGTACACGCAAACGATTTAGATAAGGTTATTGATAAAAGCAGTGAAATTAATAAATCAGCTGCGCAATCACAAACAAAAATAGACAAGATTGCAGATTCAATGCAAGGACGTTTACAGCAATTTAAAACCCTCAATAAAGAAATTGATGGTTTAGCTGTTTACAACGCTCAGCTAACTAAACAGTTAAATAATCAAGTAGAAGAGATGGAATCTTTAAACCTGTCTATGGATCAGGTTTCTATTATTGAACGTCAAATTACGCCGCTAATGCTTAGAATGATTGAAGGCCTTGAGCAGTTTGTATCTTTAGATATTCCATTTTTAGCTGATGAGCGCACTAAGCGCGTTACATCTTTAAATGAAATGATGAATCGTGCTGATATCAATTCAAGTGAAAAATTTCGCCGTGTACTTGAAGCCTATCAAGTAGAAGTAGACTACGGGCGCACTATTGAAGCCTATACCGCACTTTTAAACGTGGATGACAAAGAGCGTGAAGTCGATTTTTTACGCATTGGCCGTTTAGAGCTTATTTACTTAACACGCGATGGTAAAAAAGCAGGTAGTTGGAATGCAGAGACAAAATCATTTGAAGCATTACCAGACTCTACAATAAGCCAAATTAATAAAGGCTTACGTATTGCGCGTAAGCAACTTGCCCCAGATATGTTAACTCTGCCAGTACATGCAGCAGAATAAGAGGTTAAAAATGAAATTGTTTACTCAAATGACAAAAATAGCTCTTTTTGCTGCAAGCCTAAGCATTACTGGTGCAAGTATAGCGGCAGAGCCAATGAACTTAGATTCATTACTTAAAACGCTCGAAAATGGTCAATCAGCTCAAAGCGAGCAAAATAAGCAGCGCGAACAAGAGTTTACTGCTCGTCAAAACGAGCAAGTACAAACGCTTAAAAATACCCAAGCAAAGCGTAATCAAATGCTGGTGGAATCTGAGCGCTTAGAAACGCAGTTTGAAGAAAATGAAGTAAAACTTGCTAACTTAACAGACACGCTTTCTAAACGAATGGGTTCCCTTAAAGAATTGTTTGGCGTGTTACAGCAAGTAGCAGGTGATTCTAGTAATAAGTTTGCGACATCAATTATATCTTCCCAGATTGCTGGGCGTAGTACGTTTATGGATGACCTTGCTCAAAAAATGGGTTCAACTTCAAAACTTGCTTCAATAGAAGATATTGAGAAAGTATGGTTTGAACTACAGCGCGAAATGACCGAGCAAGGCAAAGTAAGTCGTTTTAACGCAAGTGTCATTGTTGAAGGCGGTACTAAAGCACAGCAAGAAGTTGTGCGAGTGGGCGCATTTAACCTTATATCAAACGGTAAATATTTAGAGTTTAATTCCTCGACTAATTCTTTGAGTGAATTAACACGCCAACCTGTATCGCGCTTTACTGCAACAGCAGAAGAGCTACAAAGCACTAAAAGTGGTGTAGTGCAATTTGCACTTGACCCAACAGGTGGATCTATTCTTGGTTTATTAGTACAAGCACCTGATACACAAGAACGTGTTCATCAAGGTGGCACAGTGGGTTATGTGATTTTAGGCGTGGGTGTTATTGCACTCCTTATATCACTAGAGCGTTTTTTCTCATTATTGATTATGGGCGGTAAAATTCGTCGTCAACTTAAAGATTCAGTTGCACGTGATGACAATCCGCTTGGACGCGTAATGAAAGTAAAAGATCAATTTCCAAGTGTTTCACACGACACACTGGAGCTTAAATTAAGTGAAGCTATTTTACGTGAAATGCCAAAAGTGACGCGTAATTTAACACTTATCAAAATCATCTCTGTTGTTGCACCGCTGTTAGGTTTATTAGGTACGGTAACAGGCATGATCAATACATTCCAAGCAATCACCTTATTTGGTACTGGGGATCCTAAGCTTATGGCGGGTGGTATTTCTCAAGCGCTAGTAACAACGGTATTGGGCTTAGTGGTCGCCATACCAACGGTATTTTTATACACCTTACTTAATACGCGCGCTAAAAATATTTTGTTAACTATTCAAGAGCAGAGCGCCGGTATTATCGCAGAGCGTAGCGAGAAGGGAGCATAAACCATGGTGCTATTGATTGATTCAATCAATGCTATCCGTGATTTTCTCGACACTGGTGGCCAAGTACTCTTGGTCATCGGGGTGTTAATCTTCGCGATGTGGTTATTGATACTCGAGCGATTTATTTACTTTTTCAACGGTTTTCGAAGCTATAAACAGGGTGTGAAAACCGATTGGATTAACCGTGCAGAACGTAATAGCTGGAATGCAGAGCAAATACGCGAAGCGATGATATCGCGAGCAGGTATGCGCTTAAACACCAATCTTTCTTTGATTAATGTGATGGTTGCTTTGTGCCCACTACTTGGTTTGTTAGGCACTGTAACGGGCATGATAGAAGTGTTTGATGTAATGGCAATTACCGGCACAGGGAGTGCGCGTTCAATGGCATCAGGGGTATCTAAAGCAACTATCCCGACAATGGCAGGCATGGTAGGTGCGTTATCTGGGGTATTTGCCTCAACGTATTTACAACGAAAAGCTAAGCGCGAAGTAGAACTACTACAAGACAGCATGGTTTTAGACCATTAAGCAAAATTTTGATAAGCGGCTTATATAAAGTCGCTCATCCTAGGAGAATAAAAATGAGAGCCCCGTTAGGAAACCTATTTCAAGAAGATGAAGCTGAAGAAATAAACATGACCCCAATGCTAGACGTTGTATTTATCATGCTTATTTTCTTTATTGTAACTGCCTCTTTTGTTAAAGAAGCCGGTATTGATGTTAACCGCCCAGAAGCCGCAACAGCGGTTAAAAAAGAGCGTGCAAATATCCTCGTCGCGATTTCAGATACAGGTGAAATTTGGATTAATAAACGTCAAATTGATGTACGCGCAGTACAAGCCAATATCGAGCGTTTAAAAGCAGAAAATCCACAAGGTAGCGTTGTGATTCAAGCAGATAAAAAAGCCACTACCGAAATGTTAATAAAGGTGATGGATGCCTCGCGCGCGGCGGGCGCATTTGATGTATCAATTGCCGCACAAGATGCGTCTTAAGGGCTAGTTATGTTGCGATATTTAGTTGCATTAGTGATAGCCGGTGTAGTTACCTTTATGTTGTTTTTAGGCATGCAGGCACTGATCACTGGCGGTGAAGGCGCTATGTCGGATCCGGTAAAGGGTAACGTACTTGATTTTGTCAGGCTTAAAAAAGAAGAAACCGTACAAAAAAAAGAGCGTAAGCCACAAAAGCCACCAACACCAAAAGAGCCTCCACCACCAATGGAATCACCGCAAATGCAAAATAGTGATGCTACAGCTAATGCTAACAACTTTGACTTTGGTGCAAACGTTGATGCGGATGTAAATTTAGCAGGCGGGTTAGCACTTGAAACAAGTGATGGTGAATATTTACCGATTGTAAAAGTGGCACCTGTTTATCCGCGCCGTGCATTATCGCGAGGTATCGAAGGCTACGTTATTGTTGAATTTATAGTAACTAAACAAGGCACTGTACGCGACCCACAAGTAATAAAAGCAGAGCCTGAGTCTCTCTTTGATAGAGCTGCGATGGATGCAGCACTTAAATTTAAATATAAACCACGCGTAGTTAACGGTGAAGCCGTTGAAGTAGCGGGTGTTCAGAACAAAATATCTTTCCAAATAAGCGGTTAATTTAGTAATTAACCACGAGTATACGGACAGTAATGCGAGGCGATTATGAAACCATTGATTAAATCAGTTATGAAATTAAACCCTACAACTAAATTTTTAAAAGTCACATTATTTTGTACCGCTGCGATCAGTACAAGTATTGTTGCTCCAAGTGCTCTAAACATGTTACCTGGCGTTAATATAGCAAGTGCATATGCAGAGCAAGAGCAAAAAACTAAACGTGTGCCAGCGCTTCGCGAAAAGGTCTACAGCCAACTCGCACGTGCCCAAAAACTTGCAGACGATGGTGATGTTAAAGCAGGCCTTGAAGCGCTTGATAGCATTCAAGAGCGAGCTTCAAGCATGAACTCGTACGAAATTGCGATGATGCATAATTTTTATGGGTTTATTTATTACAACGAAAACGATTTACCAAGAGCGATAGCTTCGTTTGAAAAGGTCGTAGCAGAGGAGGCCATTCCCGAGTCGCTTCGTTTAAGTACTACCTTTAGTTTAGCGCAACTAGCTATGGCTAATAGTGATTACACTAAAGTTATCGCATTTTTAGATGACTGGGACACTATTAACACTCAGCCTAAAACAGAAGGCTATTACTTGCTAAGGGCTCAAACATACTATCAGTTAAAGGATTATAAAAAAGGCCTTGAGTACATATCTCAAGTAATTGCTTTAAGTGATAGCGAAGGCAAAATCCCTAAGGAAAACTGGTTAGTACTACAGCGTGCAATGTATTACTCACTTAATCAAACTGATAAAGTTGTTGAAGTACTTGAGCGCATGGTAAAGCTTTATAACAAGCCTGAGTATTGGGTACAGTTATCGGGTATGTATGGTGAAACAGGTCATGAAAAGCAGCAGTTGGCGGTAATTGAAGCGGCTTATCAGCAAGGATTTTTAACCTCTAAGTCTGATTTACGCCAATTAGCACAAGTGTATTTATATAACGGCTTAGCATTTAAAGCCGCAGACGTTATGAGCGATGCGATTGAAAAAGGGATTGCAGAGCAAAACGCTAAAAACTATGCCTTTGTAGCTGAGGCGATGATTCAAGCAAAAGAAGACGAAAAATCAATAAAATACTTTGTAAAAGCAGCCGATTTATCACCCAGTGGTAAGTATGATCAACGCTTAGCTGAAGTATATGTTAATACTGAGCAATATGAAGAAGCGGCCGACGCAGCGCGTAAAGCACTTAATAAAGGCTCACTTGATTTTGAATCAAATGCATTTGTAGCCTTGGGTATGGCTCAGTACAACTTACAAAATTTTGATGCATCTATTTTAGCGTTCGAACAAGCCGAAAAACATAAAAAATCACAGCGTTTAGCGCAGCAATGGATTAAATATGTAAAGCGCGAGAAAGTGCATGCAGAAACATTAAGAACGGCACTGCTTTAAGCTTTAGTAATAACGTTTAAATATAATTTCATAATCGCAAATCCAAACCACACTATTTTTAGTGTGGTTTTTTTATGTTTTTAATAAATTAACCACTTGAATTTTATGTAAATAACTTTGTCATCTTATGTTTATTAAAGTGTAACTGTAATGTCATATAGCTACCGTAAGGTAGGCGCTGCTGATAACTCAAGTGACCTTAAAGCATTACTTAATGTTTTAAGGTGACTTGAGTTTATTTAAAGCACTTAACAAAATAATTAAATACTTTAACGGAGTGAACAATGAAATTATCTGACTTATTTAAAGTTAGTTTGATTGCAACTGCAGTATCTTTAGCGGGTTGTGGTGGTGACTTAGTAGTATCTGAAGGCGACACAACAATAAATGAAGGCGACACAGTTACTAATGTTGTTGAAGGTGGCAGTGGTACAGTAGATGAAACATCATCGCGTGATGATTCTCAAAATGCAACTACGGGTTTCCCTGCTGATATCGACAATGCACTTGTTCAAGGCTTAGCAACGGATGTCTCAAGTGAATTTCCAGCAATAACAGATAAACCAGTGTATCGCTTAAGTGCTGATACAACATTGATTGCTGATGTTTCACTAACTAATGATGCACATTGGATTGTGAGTGGTCGTACTGCTGTGGGTAATGACCGCGCAGATAGTACAACGCTTTATATTCAGCAAGGTACAACGATTATTGGTGAGTCAGGGGATGACTTTTTAGTTGTGCGTCGTGGTTCACAAATTGAATCAGTCGGCACTGCAAGCCAGCCAATTACGATGACATCAATTCAAGATGTTACGGGTAGCGAGACAGCAATTGGCCAATGGGGTGGTTTGGTATTACTTGGTAATGCACCTGCAAACTCATGTGGAGACCAACAAGGTGAAGCAACAGCAGACGAACTTGCTAACTGTGGCGTGTCAGCTGAAGGTGATGCAGGTCAGTTTGGTGGCGATATCAGTGATGATAATTCAGGTACTCTAAAATATGTACTTGTTAAGCAAGCAGGTAAAACGCTTGGTAATGGTGATGAGTTAAATGGTATTACATTTGCCGGTGTTGGCTCTGCAACTACGGTTAATTATATCCAGGTTCATGAAAACCTTGATGACGGTATCGAGTTTTTTGGTGGTACGGTTAATGTAAGTAATGTAGTGCTGACTAACATTGGTGATGATTCACTTGATTGGTCTTTTGGTTGGACGGGTTCGGCTACTAATGTTTACATTCAACAAGCGGCTAACGTAGGCGATAACGCTATTGAAGCTGATAACTCTGAGTTTGATTCAAGCGCCACGCCATTAACACTGCCTACTATATCTAACGTAACAATCGTCGGTGCAGAAGGTAATAATGGTATTCGTCTACGCGCTGGTACTGCGGGCGCTCTTAAAAATGTATTTGTAACGGGTCCTGCTACTTACGAAAACTGTTTACGTGTAGGGTCTGATTCAGTTCCTCGCGCTGAAGATGGCACACTAACGATTGTAAACTCTATTGTGGCGTGTCAAACAACGGCAAATAATTTTGGTAGTGAAGTAATTAACGGTGGCGACGTACAATCTTGGTTTGAAGGACAAGATGGTAACCAAGTACTTACGCCTGCAGAGCTTATGCTTGCTGATGACGGTTACACGCCACTTGCTGGTTCACCGCTTATCGCAAATGGTCAAATTGGTGCTTTTGATGGTTCAACTAACTGGATGGAAGGTTGGACTGTCGGTATTAATGGCGGCTTCCCTACTGATATTGATAACGCGCTTGCACAAGGCTTAGCATTAGATGTTTCTAGTGAATTTCCAGCAATTACAGATAAACCAGTATACCGTTTAACTGAAGATACAACGTTCACAGCAGATGTAACGCTTACTAACGATGCACATTGGATTTTAAATGGTCGTACTGCAGTTGGTAATGACCGTGCAGATGCAACTATATTATATGTTCAAGCGGGTACAACGCTAATTGGTGAAACAGGTGATGACTTTTTAGTTGTACGTCGTGGTTCACAAATTAATGCCAATGGTAATGCAACTGCGCCAATCACTATGACATCTATTCAAGATGTAACAGGCGCTGAAACAACGATTGGTCAATGGGGCGGCTTGGTATTATTAGGTAATGCACCCGCTAACTCGTGTGGCGATCAAACCGGTGAAACGACAGCTGAAGAATTAGCTAACTGTGGTGTATCAGCTGAGGGTGACGCTGGTCAGTTTGGTGGTGATATTAGCGATGATAACTCAGGTGTTCTTCGTTATATTGTTGTTAAACATGCAGGTAAAACGCTGGGTAATGGCGATGAACTTAACGGTATCTCATTTGCAGGTGTTGGTTCACAAACGAAAGTTGAATACATTCAAATTCACCAAAACCTAGATGATGGTGTTGAGTTTTTTGGTGGCACAGTTAATGTTCGTAACATTGTACTAACTGATATTGGCGACGATGCATTCGATTGGTCATTTGGTTGGTCGGGTCGTGCACAAAATATCTATATTCAACAAAGTTCAGTTGAGGGTGATAACGCAATAGAAGCTGATAACTCAGAATTCGATTCAAATGCGACACCATTGACTAAACCGCTTATTTCTAACGTAACAATTGTTGGTGCTGATGGTACTAACGGTGTTCGTTTACGTGCAGGTACAGCGGGCGTTCTACGAAATGTTGTTATAACGGGCCCTGAAGGTTACTCAAACTGTTTACGTGTAGGCTCAGACTCTGCTGCTAATGCAGAATCGGGTGAGTTGTCTATCGAAAACTCAGCCGTTGCATGTAATGAAGATAATAACTTTGGTTCACAAGCAATTGGTAGTGGCAATGTGCAGTCTTGGTTTGAAGGTCAAACGGGTAACTTAACGCTTACGGCTTCAGCACTTAATTTAGCGACAGACGGCTTTACACCAAAATCGGGTTCACCTTTATTAGGTGCTGGTGGGGATTCATCTGAGCTTGACTCGTTCTTTACCAAAACAGATTACATCGGCGCATTCGATGGCGATAATAATTGGATGGATGGTTGGACAGTTGCTATTACACCAAGCTTTCCTGACGATATTGCTAATGCATTAGCACAAGGACTTGCAACAGATGTTTCTGCTAGCTTCCCTACAATTACAGACAAACCTGTATATCAATTAACCTCTGATGTTGTATTTACATCTGATGTAACACTGACTAACGATGCGCATTGGATTTTAAAAGGACGTACAGCCGTTGGTAATGACCGCGCTGACAACACAACACTTTATGTTCAGTTTGGTACAACGTTAATTGGTGAGTCGGGTGATGACTTCTTAGTTGTTCGCCGTGGTTCTAAAATTGAAGCGGTAGGCAGTGTAAATCAACCAATTACTATGACGTCAATCCAGGATATGACGGGCGGCGAAACTACGATTGGTCAATGGGGGGGTTTAGTATTATTGGGTAATGCACCTGCTAACTCATGTGGCGACCAACAAGGTGAAGCAACAGCAGAAGAACTTGCTAGTTGTGGTGTGTCTGCTGAAGGTGACGCAGGCCAGTTCGGTGGTAATGACCCTGAAGATAATTCAGGTACGCTAAAATATGTTGCAGTTAAGCAAGCGGGTAAAACGCTGGGTAATGGCGATGAACTTAACGGTATTACACTTGCGGGTGTTGGTCGTCAGACTGAACTAGATTACATTCACGTTCATGAAAATCTAGACGATGGTGTTGAATTTTTTGGTGGTACTGCAAATATTAGTCACCTTGTTTTAACAAGCATAGGCGATGATTCACTTGATTGGTCATTCGGTTGGACGGGTAAAGCGCAATATGTACTGATTAAACAATCAGACTCTGAGGGCGACAATGCAATTGAAGCTGATAACTCTGAGTTTGATTCAAGTGCAACACCACTAACAATGCCAACTATCTCTAATGTAACAATTATTGGTAATGTGGGTGTAAATGGTATCCGCTTACGTGCAGGTACTGCGGGTATGCTTAAAAACGTAGTTGTGACAGGCGGGGCAGATTATTCAAATTGTTTACGAGTAGGCTCTGATTCAGCGCCGCGAGCAGAGGATGGTACATTAACTGTTACTCACTCAGTTGTTGCATGTGAAACGGCAAATAACTTTGGTACGCAAGCTATTGGTACTGGTAATGTTGAGTCTTGGTTCTTAGGCCAAACAGGCAATTCAGTTCAAGTAGCCGCTGACCTTGGGCTTGCAGATAATGGCTATATGCCAACTGCTGAGTCGTTATTACTTGGTAATGGCTTTGATTCATCAAGCTTAGATAGTTACTTTGATTCTGTAGATTACATTGGTGCGATGGATGCACAAACAGACTGGACAGCAGGTTGGGTAAAAGTAGGCCTTTAACCCAAACCACATTATAGCCGAGCGAAAGCTCGGCTAATGTCTTGTTTTGTTTCGGAGTATAAAAATGAAATCTTTTAAACCCTCTACACTTGCTTTATCAAAGTTAAACTACGCTGTAATGGCTGCCTTACTTGGTTTATCAGTAAATACAGCCACGGCTGCTGAGCAGCAAGTAGAAGAGCAAGAAATAGAAGAAGTTGTTGCTGTAGGGCAACGATTAAAGGGCAGTGCGGGTGCTGTACTGCAAGAACGTCAAAACCAAGCGTTTGTTGCCGATATTATGGGTGCAGACCAAATATCACGTACTGGTGATGGCGATGCCGCCTCTGCACTTCGTCGTGTTACTGGCTTAACGTTAGTCGACGGCAAATTTATTTATGTGCGTGGTTTAGGTGAACGCTATTCTAGTACTCAGCTAAATAGCATGTATGTACCAAGTCCTGATCCTACTCGCTCAGTGGTTCCTTTGGATTTATTTCCATCTGAAATTATTGAAAGCTTGAGTGTACAAAAGTCATTTTCACCGGATATGCCAGCGCATTTTGGTGGTGGTAATGTAAATATTCGGACTAAATCAATTCCTTCTGACTTTTTATTAAAAGTACAAGTGGGTACATCGTACAATACTTCTAATAGCGATACCGGTTACTTTTACAGTGGCGGTGATGATGACTGGATGGGTCGAGATGATGGTTCACGAGCATTATCGGATGTGTTTACTACTGCGCTTACCAGTGATGCTGGTCTTGAGGGCAATATAAACACTACGTTAGCTGAGCGTAAAAACTTGATTCAATCGCTTGATTGGGATGTAGGTATTTCAGAAAAGGATGTTGACCCTGCCATGAACTTCTCTATTGCCTTAGGTGATAGATTTGAAAGTGAGGCCGGTACTTTTGGTGTGCTTGCAGCCGTATCTTACGATAACGAGTGGGAAGTAGTTCAAGAGCAAAGCGGCTCAAGCCTTGGTAGCTTAGGCTGTGAAGACAAATGTTTTGCCCAGTATTACGATGGTACATCGACTGAGCAAAATGTACGTTGGAGCGGCACATTAAATTTAGGATATGAGTTAAATTCAAACCATAAGTTTGAGCTTACTAATATTGCACTTCATGACATGAGTGACCGCGTACGTAACCGCGATTACTTTGATGCAAATGAAACCGAAGAAGGTGTCACCGAATTACGCCGAGTAGATATTACGTACGAAGAGCGCGAAATGTTTTCGACTCAGCTTAAGGGGACGCACAACTTTCCAGAGCTAAATAATTTATTTTTTGATTGGTATGGAGGTTTAAGTCGAGCAAACCGTAATGCACCAGGTGGTTTAGATGTTGTTTATCAGCAAAACTTAGTTGATGGCGTGCTTGAATCTGAACAATTACAAGATGTAGCTGCAACAAATATCACCCGTGAGTATCAAGTATTACACGACGATGTTGAAACATTTGGTTGGAATATGGGTATGCCTTTTTATGGTGACGGCTATGAGCTTGAGTTAAAAATAGGCGGCGATTTTTCAGAGAAAAAACGTGATGCAAGTAATGTGAAGTTTGGCATTACGCACCGTGGTATAAGCGACGAGTACTCGTTCGGTTCTAACGTAAGCGATATTTTTGCTGATGAAAACACGGCGAATGACGCTTTTTATGCAAGTGTAACTGGCTCAGGTATTTTTGATGACGGGACCACTGATGGTGATAAGTACAGTGCAGCGCATAAATTAGATGCTTATTATTTTATGGCCGATTACTTCTATCAAAACACTTGGCGTTTTACTGGTGGCGTTCGATGGGAAGATTTTTCGCAAGTCTCAGTCGGTTATGAAGCGCATACTAATTTCTTTGAAAATACACTACAAGAAATCCAAGATGTAGCTATTAATGAAGATAACTTTTTTCCTTCTTTAGCTGTTACGTACATCATGGATGAAGAAATGCAATTTCGCTTAAATTTAAGTGAAACAACCATTCGCCCTGATCTACGTGATGTAAGCTCTTCTTTCTTTGTTGACCCGTTAACTGAGTTTCTGGTGAGAGGGTCTCCTAGTTTACAAAGTTCTAATTTAAAAAATGTTGATTTTAGGTTTGAATGGTATATGCCATCAGGTAATAACCTTTCTGTTGCATTGTTTTATAAAGACATTGAAAACCCAATTGAAATGGTTGAGCTTGCGGGCGTAGGAGGAGCATCTCCACAGTTATTAACAGCAAATGCTCAGTCGGGTAAATTATCGGGTATTGAAGTTGATTTTTTAACTGACTTTGGCTTTATAAATAAAGATTGGTCCTCAGCATTCTTGTCAGGCAACGTTACGCTATCTGACTCAAGTGTTAATTTGGGGATTAATGATTCAGACGGTGTTGACTCACTGTTTGAAACACAGCTTAAAGAAGCCCTTGAGGCCGATACGGTATCGAATATTGTAACTAACAATGAGCGTCGTTTAGTTGGTCATTCTGAGTGGGTTGCAAACTTACAAATGGGCTATGACTCGGATGATGGATTTCATTCTACTTCACTAATTTATAATGTGTTTGGTCCTCGTATAATTGTACCAGGTACACGTGGTAATGAAGATGCCGAAGAAAAGTCGTTTCATTCAGTTGATTTAGTTTATTCTTACTTCCCTAACTTTAACTCTAAAGTTAATTTTAAGGTTAAGAATATGCTTGGCCAAGAAAAAGAAATTGAACAAGAAGGTCTTACCCTTTGGGGACAAGACACCGGCACTGAGTTTAGTTTAAGTTATAGCTATGAGTTTTAAGCTTTATTTAAAATAAAACTCAAGGAATGAAATAATAAACTTCACTATCTATTAGCTCTGTATTTTAATACAGAGCTTTTTTGTGTTTATGCTCAGTATGAAAAATATTTAAGTTCTGTTTTATTCGCTAGTTTTAGCTTTCAGCCAGTGTTAGTTTAGCGTTAATGAAAATTAAATCTCACGCAATGAATTTAATTTTTAATGTATTAAGGCATCTTTTATGAATCAAACAGTGGAACAAACAATGAAAAAAGTAGGATTAGTCGGTTGGCGTGGCATGGTTGGCTCTGTGTTATTAGAACGTATGCAGCAGCAAAGTGATTTTGCCCATATCGACACCACCTTTTTCACCACCTCACAAGCGGGTCAACTAGGCCCAGATATAGCAGGCGACGCAAAACCATTACTAGATGCAAGTGACATTAGCGAACTTGCTAAAATGGATATTATTGTTACTTGCCAAGGCGGTGACTACACCAATACGGTATATCCAAAATTACGCGAGTCGGGTTGGGATGGTTACTGGATTGATGCAGCTTCAGCACTGCGTATGAGTGAGGACAGCATAATAGTGCTAGATCCCGTAAACAAAGATGTTATTGAACAAGGCTTAGAGCAAGGCGTTAAAACCTTTGTGGGCGGTAACTGTACTGTATCGCTGATGCTACTTGCATTAGGTGGTTTATTTGAGCAAGACCTAATTGAATGGGTAAGCCCAATGACTTACCAAGCGGCGTCGGGCGCTGGTGCACGAAATATGAAAGAGCTTATTGCACAAATGGGCGCTATTCATGCAAGTGTTGCAGATAAACTAGATAACCCAAGCTCTGCTATTTTAGAAATTGATAAAATAGTAAGTGAAACAATGGCGTCAAAAGACTTACCACAAGACCAATTTGGTGTGCCATTAGCGGGCAGTTTAATCCCTTGGATTGACGTACCTATGCCAAGTGGTCAGTCTAAAGAAGAATGGAAAGCACAGGTTGAAGCGAACAAAATTTTAGGTTCTTCAAAGCAACCAGTGCCAATTGATGGTTTATGTGTACGTATTGGCGCTATGCGTTGTCATTCACAAGCGATGACCATTAAATTACGTGAAGATATTAGCGTAGAAAAAATTGAAGAAATTTTAGCGTCTCATAATGAGTGGGTTAAGGTTATTCCTAACGAGCGTGAAATTAGCGCAACAGATTTAACACCCGTTAAAGTAACAGGCACTTTAAGCATTCCTGTTGGCCGTATTCGTAAATTAGCGATGGGGCCAAAATACATCAGCGCATTTACAGTAGGCGATCAGCTTTTGTGGGGCGCGGCAGAGCCACTTCGTCGTATGCTACGCATAATTGTTGATGGTGAGTAATACCAATTCGCAATAATACTTAATTAATTTGAGGGGTTAAATCTGACGCTAACTACGTTAAATATTTCTGATATAGAGCAACTATATAACGAAATTTTTGCCTTGTTATCGACACGATTTTTCTTCCCTCAAAATAGATCACTTAATTAAGCGAATTGGTATAATATATAATCAGTATTAACAAAAGGGGTTGGCAATTTGCCAGCCCTTTTTAGTTTAATGGCTTATAAAACCGCTTAAGAGGCTAAAACAATACTTTTTTATGAATGTTCACTTTTGTTTATTATTGAACTTAAGTAAACTGTTTACATTGTGCAACAGCCTATTCAAGTAACATTAATGACCTCTCATACAAATAACTTTGCCAATAAGCGATTAGCATTTGTTAGCTCCTATTTTAGTTCTGCAATTGCTATCAACACGGTTGTTTCTTGTTTTCTTATTTTTAGCAGTATTAACCACAGCGCCTCGCAAGAAAAACTTTACTGGCTTTTTACGTTATCATTTATTTCATTACTTCGAATAGCCAGCCATGTATTTGTTAACAACACCCATGCTTTTAAATATCATCTGTATTTTATAGGTTTATTATTAACGGCTTTAACATGGGCTGCTTTCCCTATTTTGTTTTATGAAAATATGCCAATGCAGGAGAAGTTTGTATCACTCGTTGTTTTTAGCTCCCTTGCTGGTGGCGGTGTAAATGTTTTAGCTTCTGATATTCGTTCCTCCTTGTCGTATATAACCTGTTTACTGGTTCCTTTTAGTATTTTATTACTTTTACAGCCTATTGAAGATGAGAATGTACTAGGTATTTTAGGGCTCGTTTTATGGTTTATTTTGTGTTTTGTTACCGCTGTACGTTCTGCTAAAGATGTAAAGTCATCAATTAATAATGAACTTAAGTTAGATCAATTTATTGAAAACTTAGAAAACGAAGTGCAACTTCGTACCGAACAAATAATCCTTTTAGAGCAAAAAGATAATTTAACTAAATTGTTTAACAGGGGGAGCTTTGTTTCTAATGTTGAACTTGATTTAGCCAATCAAAATGATGATATTAAAGCCGTTTTATTTTTAGATATGGATGACTTTAAAATCATCAACGATAAATACGGTCACGATTTTGGTGACTTTGTTCTGGCCCAAACAGGTAAACGATTAGTTGAAACACAAACTCAGGGCGATTTTATTGCTTGTCGTTGGGGAGGGGATGAGTTTATTTTTTATTCTCGTAGTAACACCGAAGACGAACTTTTTGACTGTGTTTTTAGATTAGTTAAAACTTTAACGAAAACAGTAAGCATGGATAGCTATCAAGTAAACCCTTCTTTTAAGGTTGGGCTGTATTTTACGCGTGAAAATTTTAACCTTGAAGACGCGATTAAATACGCTGATGTTGCTATGTATGAAGGTAAGAAAAGCCGTAATGAAATATCAGTATTTGACGAGCGAATGCATGAATCGCTAAAACGAGAAGAAGTACTTCGTAGCTCAATTAAAGAGTGTGTAGAAAAAGGTGACTTTCATCTGTGTTATCAACCTATTGTTGATATAAGCACAAATGAAATAACCACGTTTGAAGTACTACTTCGTTGGCAGTTTAATGATGAATTTATTCCCCCTTCAGAATTTATAGATATTGCAGAGCGATATGGAAAAATTAATATACTTGGCGAATTTGTACTAGAGCAAGCCATTGCGAGCTTAAGTAAGCTCAATGCCGTCAACAGTAATATTGGATTGTCGATTAATGTGTCGGTGCTGCAACTAGAAAACCATAACTTTTTAGATTTTTTAGTTGCGCTTTTAAGTAGATACGCAGTTAAACCATACAATGTGCATTTAGAAATAACAGAAACAGTCATGATTAAAAATTTACCGTATTTGTCAAAAGTGATTACGGCCATAAAAAATACCGGTGTGCGTATTTCTATTGATGACTTTGGTACTGGGTTTTCTTCTATATCGGTTTTAAAAGAGCTATCAGTTGATTACATTAAAATAGATAAATCTTATATTGATAATATTTGTGAGTGCTCAAAAGACAAAAGTATTGTATCTGCGGTAACTAACATGTCGCATATGATTGGTTGCCAAGTAATAGCGGAGGGCGTAGAAAACCCCGCTCAGCTAACGTTATTACAAAGCTTACAAATTGATAAGTATCAAGGTTTTATATTCAGTAAACCAGTTAGATTTGCCGATGCGCTTAAACTTATTAGTTAGAGCGCTGGCTTTTCAGGCACAAAGTTTGTTTTATCTAGGTTCGATTTAAGCGTGCCGTGCGTTTCTGGCTCGCTGCGAGCGGTAACTTCTTTTGTGTTATTCTATTAGCTTACATTCATATGAAAATAACTTAAAACGGAGCAATCCGCCTCGTTTTTTTAATGCTATTTGCCTAAAGATGCTGCCGAAAATTCAACCTAAAAAGATAGGTAGGCCTTAGTAATAATGAACTTTTATTGACTTAATTCGCTTATATGAACTACCTGATTACGCCCTCCATTTTTAGCATGATAGAGTGCTTTATCTGCCTCATTTATTACGCTTTCAATTGCGGTTTTATTGCATTTAATATTTATTACGCCAAAACTTGCCGTAACATTAATTACTTTATCATTAAAATGAATCGGACTACTGGCGAGTGCGTTTCTTAGTTTTTCGGGGAATGCTTTAGCTGTAGGCTCGTCGTTACGTGCTATTAATAAGGTAAATTCTTCGCCACCAATTCGGCCAAACAAATCATCTGGATTTATGCAGTCTTGCATTATTTTCGCCGCTTCTACTAACACCACATCACCTCCTGCATGTCCAAACTCATCGTTTATTTTTTTAAATTTATCTATATCCCAATAAATTAAGCTTACGTACTTATAATTATTAAGTTTATCTTTTAGTTGCTCTTGGCTTTTATTATAAAACCCACGCCTATTTAAGCAGCCCGTAAGTACATCAGTCATTGCAAGATGGTTCATTTTTTCGGCTAAATCAGACGCCATTATAAATATCATAAATACGGCCATGCCGACATGAGCAGCAGGGACAGTCATAAAATTAATTAATGTATATAGCGCTATATATTCTTCATTCACTTGGCTGCCTTGCAGTAATGCTATGCTTGCTACAACAAATAAAAGTAATCCACATAGCGAATAAGTGATACTAGCGCCTATTTCAGCAGGGAGTGACTTTTGCTTATGCCTGAAAATAATAACCGCACTTAGTATCAGTAAGATCACATCGTAATACACATACAACGACATAAATAAGCCAACATGCACATTTATGGCTGTAAAATAATAAACAGCAGCAAGAGTTACTATTGCCGAGATGATTAAATAGCGAATTTTTATACTCGAATTTACCCTAATGCAATGCCCCCATGTACCAAGTAGCACAGAGCCTACTGAGAAGCTGCTTCCTAACATCCAATATAGTGTGTGAGAGTCAAATAATGGTTCTGCTAATATTGTTGCCCATTGGCATGCAGAGAGTGCGAATGCGATTGTCCAAAGCATGGCATATTGCTTTTTACCTAACGTAAACCACGACATTAAAAATATGACAGACCAAATAACACTGGTTAAAAAGAGGGTAACTAATATATAAATAACAGGGTTCATGTATTTTTATTCTTGTTTGCGTTAATTTTACTTTAGTAGATGAAAGCGGTTTATTCGAATCAATGCAGGTTATTAGTTGGCAAAACTATAGATAGATAAGCATGGCAATCACTTCATTAAGCGGTGTATTTGAATAGTGGTATATCCTTTGCTGTAGTGATTGTAGTTTAGAGTTTTAAGCTTATATGGCTTTGCTCTATTTGTAATTTTATACCTAACAGGTACTTAAGTTACAATTATTAGTAATTTTTACACGTTTATTTATGTACTTAATTAAAAAGTTTAACTAATTAGAGCCTGTTTATCTTTCGAGGTTAAATGTGCAGCCGTACGTTTGGTTTTTAGGCAAGGTTGAGTCTATGTTGTGTGGTTGTTCTTCATAAATAGGCGATAACGCAGCATTAATGCCAAACATACGCAGCCCTACATAGAACAGAGTTTAATCCTTAAAGGTCAATAGGCCCTCGTTTTTAGCAAAGGAAATTACAATGCATTTTTCATCTACAACATTTCACACCAAATATTTTAAAGGTGTAATAGCGCTGATTGTATTGCTTATACTAATGCGAATAGCCGCGCCTTATGTAGTTCAATACTACGTAAATTATCAGTTAAAACATACGCAAGGTGTTACGGGGCATGTTGGTGATGTAGATTTGTTTTTATATCGCGGTGCCTACGCGATTGACGAGGTGGAAATTTACGCTGTCGATGCAACTTCAGCTCCGAAGCCTTTACTGAGTATTCAAACTCTTGATTTTTCACTCGCGTGGTCAGCCCTTTTAAAGGGCAATTTAGTAACAAACATGGCCTTTACGCGTCCTGAAATAGTTATTTACGATAAAGACCCCAATGCTTCTGAGCAAAATAAACAAGTAAAAGACGAAACTACCTGGGTAGGGCTCGCCAATAACTTAGTACTGTTTTCTATTGATACCTTAACAATTGAGCAAGGAAAGTTAACCTTAGTTAACTCAACCAATAGCGGTGAAAAACCCACTTTTATATCAAATATTAACGCCAAAATTGAAAATATTACGAATGCGCAAAACTTATCAAAAACACTTGTAACAACTTTAAATGTTGAAGGAGCATTAATGGGCGAGGCTGCATTAAAGCTTAATGGCAAATTAGACCCTTTTAGCAAGCAAGCTAATTTTGATTTTAATGCAGAGGTACAGCGCTTTTCAGTTAAAAATTTAGACACTGTATTTAAAGTGTATACACCGTTTGATATTGAAGCGGGAGGCATTGATGGTGCTATGGAACTTGTGGCTAAAGATAATAACTTAAATGGTTATGTAAAAGCGGGCGTTCAAAACTTGCGTGTTTTTTCGTGGCGCGAAGATATAGAAAAAGATGATGACGGTATCTTTACTGCTATATTTGAAGGCAGTGTAGATTTACTGGGCTCTATCCTCGAAAACGATGAGTCTAAACTTGTTGCTGCACGCATTCCTATAGAAGGGCAATTAGACAATGCGGATGTTTCGACTTTCCAAGCTGTGATTTCGGTTTTAAAAAATGCTTTTTTTGATGCGTTTAAGATGAAAGTAGATAACGTCATTTCTTTTGAAGATACGGATAACAAACCTGATAACAATGGGAATTAAAGCACTTTGGGAATGCATGTTTGAGTTGAATGCCTAAGCTGCACCCACTTTTTAAACTTTAAGTGGGTGCTTTAATACTCTTATCAGATTAGTTTTTGCGGTTACTCAATAGCTCTTTAAGCTCAGCAATTTGGGATTGTAGTTCGTTTACTTGCCCTTGCGTTGCAGGTAATGAGCTGTCGTCTGCGAGCTCTTCTCGTGCTTTGCGGTGCTCCTCACTCATAACTTCTAAAATGGCACCTACCATCATGTTTAAAAATACAAATGCGGTTAAAAATATAAACGTAAGGTAATAAATCCAGCTTAATTCATACACCGCCATTGTTTCGTACATTATGTCGGTCCAATCTTCAAATGTTGCCACCCTAAACAAGGTAAGCATTGAGATTGAGACGTCTTGCCAAAGTACGGGGTTTATTTCAGCAAACATCATGCTGCCCATTGCAGCGTATATATAAAAAATAACAAACATTAATAGGGCTATATAACCCATTTGCGGAATGGCTTTAAGCAATGAGTTAACTAATAAGCGCAGCTCAGGGATCATCGATACCAATCGCAGTACTCTAAATATGCGCAGTAAACGAGCAATTAACATAGTAGAACCAGCAGCAGGATATAAACTGCCCAATACTATGATGGTGTCGAATATATTCCATCCTTTAGAAAAAAAGTGTTTTATGCCTTTACTTGCAATAAAGCGGATTACTAGTTCAATTAAAAAGAATGCGGTAATGCCAACGTCCATCCAATTTAGAGCAAGCTCTACGGTAGGATGTAGTGAGTAAGTGTGCGCACCGACTGTCAGGGCAGAAACAATAATTACAGCTATAACAAATGATTGAAATATCTTGCTTTTGTCTATACGCTGAAACAACTTTTGTAACTGCGACATCATAGAAATAGATCCTTTGGAGATTAAGATTTTATGGCGCTAATATACAATAATATTGTAATAATTTAACGCTTTTTCGATATAGAAAGTGTAAGGAAATTTAATGTTTATCAATAAACTAAAAAGTAGCGCATTACTTATTGTTGGATTATGTGTTTTAGCTGGTTGTAGCTCTGACGCGCGTTTTCATGAAGTTCAATCGGCGCGCCTTGATGAATGTAACTATAAAGCCGACAAAGAATATTACGAATGCCTAGATAAACAAGACTCTAACTACGAAGAGTTTAAAAAACAGCAACAAGCAGAAACTAAATAAGTAACCTTTATATTTATGACTAAAACTCAAAAGCAGCGCGATAAGCACATTCGACTAGCACTTACTAATGCATGCGAGGCAATAAAAGAAAGCGTAATTGGTTTTGATTATCTAACGCATACCATTGATTTAAATAACGAGGCCAATACGTTAAAAGTACAGTGTTATTTTAATGATGATATAGCCCTTGAAAGTGCAAAACCGCAACTTAACGAATTAACAAATATAATACTCAAAGAGCTTACGAGTATTAAGTTGAACGCAAAACCAGCACATATTTCATTTTCCGCCAATTAACAGAGCTTTTGTTGGTTTGATAGCACATGGACGTTATAATTAGATAAATTATTTTTAGGGTTTAAATTATGGCTGTTCCTACGCGTTCGCAAATTTCACCAGGTACCACAGTAAATATTGTATTAAAAGAAGATCAACGCAGCGGCACATTAACTGAGGGTGTTGTTGAGCGCCTTTTAACAAAATCACCAAATCACCCACACGGCATTAAAGTACGTTTAGAAGATGGTCAAGTTGGCCGAGTAAAAGAGATTTTATAATGGCAGCGTTAACAGAACAGGCTTTTTGGGAATTAGTAACAACGCCTGATTTAGGGCTCGATCCGCAAAGTGTGAGCGATAACCTAAAAACTAAACTTAATGATTTAAGCGATCAACACCTTATTGATTTTGATAAGCATTTTGGCATACATATGCGCAAGTGTTTTACCTGGGATTTATTTGGTGCCGCTTTTGTGATGGCTGGATGTAACGACGATTACGGCTTTAGCGAATTTAGATGTTGGCTAATTTCGCGCGGTAAAACAGTATTCGAAAACGCCTTAGAAAATGCTGATTCTATAGCGCAGTGTACACCTGTTTATTACTTAAACGAGCAGCCTTATCCGTACATTGATGAGTATGACTTAATAGCCGGTTTATTATTTGAAGAACGTAACGAAGACGAATTGCCGTTTATCCCTTCTGGCAGTGATGAGCCCAAAGGTAAACGTTTTAAAGACAAACCTAAGTTTTTAAAGCAAAGCTACCCTTTATTATTTGCAAAGTACTGGCAATAAAATAAATACCAATTCGTATAACTAGTTAAATAATCTAATGAGTTCAATTGACCCTTACAATTAGGCGCATTGGTATAAATCGTTTTGTTGTTTAAGTACGTATTAAATAAAGTGCTTAACAACAAAATGGTTTGTAATGAGTATCTAGGGCATGTTTACCTTTGGTGTTTGAATTTGTTCAATCCAAGAAGGATTAAATCGCGGCGCGAGATTTGTAACCTAGTGGGCTCGACAACTGCTCCTGCATTATTCTAATGGCTTACATCCATGTAAGAATAATAAAAACCGAGCAAAGCTTCCGCGTCCTACTCACGCGCTCGCTCCTGTAATACGACTTCTCTCCTTTTATAGTAAATCTCTGTTATAGTTGTTAAAAGTTATAAAAGCTAAGTGATTAGGCATTTTGCTATTATTTAACACGCTGACTCACGAGGATACACCCACGAAATGAAATATTTAACACTCGCTTTATTAACTGTCGCTTTTACAAGTGCAAATGCTTTTTCTGAGCCGAGTAATAAAACACGATTTATACCGTTTTTAAAGTCAAAATTGGGGACATACGAAGTTGTGTCGACCAATTCAGGGTTATGCGTTAATAGCGATTTGAGTTTGACAGACGAAAGTGATTTAAGTGCAGGTTTTAAACTTGGAGAACAAATTGTATTTGGATCGCTCCATAATGGTACTCGCACTATTAAAAAACCAAACTTTTGTTTTATAACCAGTACGCTTAAATATAAAAGTGATGGCCTTGAAAACGGTTTAAGAATGAGCCGTTGTGAAAACCCTGCAAACGAAAAAACAATCAGTCAAAGTATCAAATTCTTAGCTGATAACACACTAAAATACACATTAAGCGAACCTAGTGTAGAGTGCACATTTAAAAAAGCAGACGAGATCAAGTAAATCATTTAGTAAGTAGTAAATCATTCGCAGTATATTTTAGGGATATCGCGCCAACGCGTAGTGTACTGCGGCGATAAAAAATCACGGTTCATGTGCCATCGGTCATTTAATTTACTGCTTGCAAGGCTGAGCATCCCTTTTCCGTATCGATTATTGATTGTATCTAGGCATTGCATAAGCTTTGGATTATCAGGGCTCTTATTAAATAAGTCATTTTGCTGAAACTGTTCTGATATTAGCTCTACCGCGCCCACATCACACTTATAAAATCGGATCCCCGGTTGGTAAATATTATTAAATACCTCAGATACAGCATTAGCCATCACGCAGGTGTCGTTAGTAGGTGAGGGGAACTTATACACAAACGACTTTTTATAATATCTGTTTTCGTGCGCACCACTGGCTGCAAAAATATAAAGCTGGTGAGTAAGCGAGCGTTGCGCTCTTAGTTTATTAGCCACTGTGGTTACATGGTTAATTAGCGCTGTTTTAAGGGCGGTTGGCTCGCATATGCGCTCTCCAAAACTACGGGTCGAATAAATCTCCCGCTTGTCTTGTCGTACATCATCCCAGTTTAAACATGTTATCCCGTTAAGTTCGCTTACTGTACGTTCAACAACCACACTAAATGCACGGCGCATTGCTTTAGGGTTTTGCTGAGCAAGGTCCCAAGCGGTGTGTATATTCATTATTTTAAGCTTTTTAGCTAGTCGCCGGCCTATTCCCCAGACATCTTCGCAGCTCATTCTTTGTAAAATAGCTTGGCGAGTTTGCTCGCTATTTATTACTGCAACACCATTAAAACCACTGAGCTTTTTAGCGGCGTGGTTAGCGGCTTTTGCTAAAGTAGGGGTCGGGCCAAAACCAACACCTACAGGAAGCTTTGTTTCGCGCCATACTGTGCGCCTTATTGTATGGCCGTATTCATGCCAGTCTTTAATTAACGATGTGTAGCCATTAAAGTGCAAAAACGATTCATCAATACTGTATATGTGCTGTGTATCGCAAAAGCGGCCAATAATATTCATCATCTTGTCGCTTAAATCAGCATAAAGCTCGTAATTGCTAGAGCGAATAACAACGTTGTTTTGCTCAAGTAAATGCTTAACTTTAAAGTACGGGCCAAATTTAGGAATATTTAAGCGCCGAGCAATAGGACAAATAGCGCATACACAGCCATCGTTATTGGTAAGTACAACCACGGGTTTGGAGCGAATAGCAGGGTCGAATACTTTTTCGGCACTGGCATAAAATGACACAGCATCAACTAAGGCATACATTTTAGTAACTCTGGGCTTTGCCTGTGCATTCTTATTGATAGCGTTACTACGCCTTCTAGCTGAAATTCGTCTGCAGAGGTTAGTTGTACAGGCTTATGTAAAGAAGAAGCTGAAAGCAGCCGTGCATTGGTTTTATCAAGTAGTTTGCATACAAAAAGACCATTTAAGTTAGCAACAATAACGTCACCATTTTCTGCAGGCTCTGCACGGTCGATAACTAATAAGTCCCCTTCAAAAATTCCGACTTCTTGCATAGAGTTACCCGATGCAATACCAATAAACGTAGCATCTGGATGCTTTATTAAAAGCTCATCAAGGGTTACACCTAGCTCGGTGTACTGCGCTGCGGGGGATTCAAAACCACACACGCCTGCTTCTATATAAATGGGAATGACAAACATAACACAACCTAAAACGTATATACTGTATAAGTGTACAGTATATGCGTTTTGTGTAAGTTATGCCAAGAAATGTATGGCTGATCAATCCATGTTTTTGATCATTTGTTGTGCGGTATCTAAAAAGTCTTTGATTTGTTGAGGGTTTAAGTTTTTACACATTTGATTATTTATTTTCTGCTCTGAGGCTAATAACTTATCAAAAAGAACTTTACCTTGCTCTGTGAGCGACAAAATAAAGCAGCGTTTATCGTGCTCACTCGCCTGTTTATTAATTAAATTTAAGCCAATAAGATCTTTAATTAAACGTGCTATTTGCGCTTTGTCGCGCTGTGTTTTAGTAACTATATCGTTAGCCGTACAGTTATTTACGTTCGCGATAATATGTATGCAGCGTACGTGCATAGCATTAATACCAAGTTCGCCTGCGTTAATTGCTTCACGAATTGTGACACGGTAATTTTGCATTAGTTCAAACAGCGTATTTGATAAAGGTGTATTCATAGAATTCTCAATATAGTTGACAAAGTCAATTAATTTGCTATAGTTGATTTTATCAACCAATGGGGCGTTGTGCAATACCTGCTTTTTATAGCAGCCAATTATTATACCAATCTGCTTATATATGGGGTCTATTTAACGTTAAGAAAATTACGCTAGAACTAGGCTAAAATTTTTGTATCTAGTTGTTCTAAATAAAAATTTTTAACAACGTTATAGTGCAATTTAATTCGTTAAATTGATCAAAGATTTATGCAGGTGGTATTAAAGTCTAAGTTTTGTAAAACGAGGTAATACATGAGTAAACAAGTTCGCAAAGCCAACGTATTAAGTACACAGCAAATCACACCCCACCTACAGCGTATTGTTGTAGGCTCTGATGATTTTAAAGACTTAACCTCACAGTACATTGGTAACTATGTAAAAGTACTGTTCCCAAAAAATGGTGAAGTAGATTTTAACTTAAAAACAGCCTGTATACGGTCATATACAATAAGGCATGTAGATGCACAAACAGGGGCGCTAACGCTTGATTTTGTTATAAATATGCACCAAGGTCCGGCAACTAACTGGGCTAAAATTGCAAAAGTAGGCGACGAGCTAGGTATTGCAGGACCAGGCCCTAAAAAGCTAGATAATTATGAGCATTCGCATTATGTATTACTAGGCGATTTAACATCGGTAAATGCAATAAAAGGGTATGCGCAGCAATTACCTTTAACTTCAAAAATTGATGCTTTTGTACATGTACCCACCGAAAAAGACATTATTGATTTAGAAACAAGCCGCGATGTTAATTGGCTTGTTACCGACAACGCTGACGAAGCGCTACTTAGCGCGCTTCAAAATTTGCACATTACAGCAGAGCCTCCCATTGTATTTATGGCATTGGAAGCTGGGCTTGTACGTAGGGCAAAAACACTGCTAACAGAGCAATTTAATATACCGCGCAGTAATATTGTTTCCTCAGGTTATTGGAAAAAAGGCGTAGACTCAGAAGGCTATAAAAAGCAGCGCCAACGTGATGCACAGCTTGCCTGAATACCTTAGAGCAAAATAACATATACCTATTTTGCTTTAATACCTCTGCGTAACTTGAATTGACCTAATAGCAGACCCATTTAAGTGTTTTATGCTAATGATGTAATCCATTATTAGCATGCATTTTTAGGAGCTGCTATTTTGTTAAATTCCATTCCTTTTTCGTTATTAGAACTTGCCCCCATGATCAAAGGGGACAGCGTTACTAACACTCTTCATAAAAGTACTAAATACGCCCAACGTGCAGATGAACTTGGCTTTAACCGTTTTTGGCTTGCTGAGCATCATAATATGCCAGGAATAATTTGTGCTGCCACTTCTATTTTGGTTGGACACATTGCAGGTAATACCAAAAAGATACGCGTTGGATCGGGCGGTATTATGCTGCCAAACCACTCCCCATTAGTTGTTGCTGAACAATTTGGTACGTTAGAGAGCTTATATCCAGGGCGAATAGATTTAGGACTAGGGCGTGCCCCCGGCAGTGACCAAGTAACGAGTCGTGCACTAAACAACGATATGAGCCGCGCTGAAAACTTCCCGGGTGAGGTAACTGAGCTGCAAACATTGTTAGGTCCTTACAATGGGACGCATCCTATACGTGCTATACCGGGGGAGAACACAAACGTTCCTATTTGGTTATTAGGCTCGAGTTTATTTAGCGCGCAGCTAGCGGCGCAAAAAGGGCTACCGTATGTATTTGCAGGACATTTTGCACCGCGCTTCGTGCACGATGCAATAGCGTTGTATAAGCGCGAATTTAAGGCATCAAGCGTACTTGATAAGCCATACGTAATGCTTGCACTGCCTTTAGTGGCAGCAGACACCGACGATGAAGCGCAATACTTGTCGACTACTTCTAAACAACGTGTGCTCGAACTCATACGTGGTAACGAGCTGTGGCTAAAACCACCTGTTGAAAGTATGGACGGGTTGTGGAGCGAACAAGAACGCGCTCATGTAGAGAACTTTTTAAGTCTAAGCGTAGTAGGCGGACATGTAAGTATTAAACACAAGTTAGAGATGATAGCGAAACAGCTAGAAGTTGATGAGTTTATATTTACCAATGATGTATTCGATAGTGAAAAACGCCACCGTGCACTCGAAATTTTAATGGAAATAAAACACTAAAATATAGTTAGTTAAGCAAGCGTACACTCTGGGCTTGTTAACATACAGACATCATCAAAAGTTAAACTTTTTTAACTCATTTTATTAACTTTAAGTGATGTCTGTATTTGTTATTTAAATATTCAAAGTAAATTTGATTGCTATTTTTAGTATATATTTTGCTTTATATATCGTTCTGTTTTTTCAATCGAACTGATTTAAATAATCAATTTTAAGATATCACTTTTATTTTTTATAATGTATGTATTAAACCAAACATCATTAAATAAAGGTAGGTTCACCGTGAAGTCTCTAAATAGCGCAACAGCTAATTCAGTTAACAAAACAGCGCAACCAAAAGTTGCACTGATTGCTGAAGGTGGCGGGCAGCGAGGGATCTTCACAGCTGGCGTACTTGATGCGTGGTTAGAGCAAGAATATGACCCATTCGATTTATTCATTGGCACCTCTGCAGGTTCGCAAAACTTAACTAGTTACTTAGCGCGTCAAAAAGGCTATGCCAAACGCCTAATTAGAGGGCTTTCGCGTAACAAACGTTTTTTTCAGCTTGGTCGCGGATTAGTGGGTAAACACATAGTTGATTTAGATTGGTACTTTGACAAAACCACTGAGGTAAAAAGAGCCATAGATTTTAAAACAGCTAAAACGAGTTTAGGCGCGCGTGAGCTACTTATAACAGCCACTAATGCACGAGACAGAAAAGCATATTACTTATCGCCAACAGGTGAGAGTGGGCAATGGCGTGATTTGTTAAAGGCTTCCAGCGCACTCCCGTTTTTATACAAACAAGGTGTAAAGTTAACACCTTGGTTAAACGCAAAAGCAGCTAACGAAATACACCTTGCTGAAGAGCAAGTACAGAGCGATTTTTATCTAGACGGCGGTTTAGCCGCTCCATTACCAGTGCGTGAAGCTTACAACCGAGGCGCTCGTAAAATTGTGGTAATAAGAACGGTTGACGCTAATTTTCAAGCGCAATCTGCATGGGTACAAAAGCTAAGAGCATTTGCTATAGCATCAGGCTATTGTCCAAAAACATTGGACTACTTAATACAGCATGAGAAAGCGTATTTAGATGAGCTTGAGTTTATTGCAAACCCACCAAGTGATGTAGAAATAATACAAATTTTTGCAGACGAAAAACTGCATAGCAAATTATTAGGTAGTTCAAATAACGATTTACGTTTTGATCATAAATTAGGCTTAGATGCCGGTCGCTCATACTTAGCAATGCAAAATTTACAGATTAACAGCAACAACCATTACAGTGCACCTACACAATACAGCTATAACTAATTAAATATAATTACAAAAAAGCGCATAACTTTATGCGCTATTTTTTTGCCATTCTTAATCCTCATTACGCCTCATATAAACCTTACTGCATCAAAATAAAAAACTATTGCATCTTGCACGCATACGCAAAACAAAATACTGAATATTAAAAAGATATTATTGATTTTTTAACTAATCAATATAAAGTGTAAGTGTGATTTGTTATTCACATTTATAGAAATAAAATTCAGTGTTAAATGTACTTACTTACAGATTATTAAACATCAATACACACTTCACTATGGGGTAAAGCCAAACTTAAACACTATTATGTTTAATGCATAATGAGCTGCCGGATTTTTTAAGTTAAGTAGCGCTACATGCAGAGTTTAAAGTCGGTGCTAACATAAAGTAAAAGTATAAAATAAAAAGGGATTAGTAATGTTCGATACCGTCGTCAAAAGTGTAAACAACCTTTTATGGGGAGAAGGTCAGGTACTTATTTATATACTTTTGTTTACAGGTATATGGTTTTCGGTACGACTAAAAGCAATTCAAATACTTAAATTTAAACATATGTTTAGCCTTTTAAAAGGCAGCAGCAAATGTAAAAAAGACGACATTTCATCATTCCAAGCGTTGTGTACAGGGCTTTGCGCACGAGTAGGTACCGGTAATTTAGCCGGTGTGGCAGTGGCAATTTCACTTGGCGGCAGCGGAGCTATATTTTGGATGTGGGTAATAGCCATATTGGGTATGGCTACAGGCTTTGCTGAAAGCGTACTTGGGCAAGTATATAAAGTGCGCGATAGTGGCGGCGAGTTTAGAGGCGGCCCTGCGTATTATATTCAACAAGGTTTGGGTAGTCGGGCGTTTGCAATTGTGTTTGCCGCGTGTTTGTTTTTAGGTTACGGCTTTACGTTTAGCGCAATGCAAACTAACACAATTACCGACGCACTTAATTACGCGTTTGAAATTCCTACATTTTATTCAGGCCTGGTTATTACCGTACTAGCCGGCTCAATTATACTCGGTGGCTTTAAAGCAATTGCCCGATTTGCAGAGCGTGTTGTGCCAATAATGGGCATTGTGTTTGTACTTGCCACCGTTATTATTACGATTATAAATTTCACGCAAGTACCTGCCATGCTTAAAGATATATTTTTATCGGCGTTTGGTTTACAAGAAGCCGGAGCGGGTGCAATGGGCGCAGCCATTAAAAACGGTATTCAACGTGGTTTATATTCTAATGAGGCCGGTGCAGGTAGTGTTCCGCATGCTTCAGCAAGTGCCAGCCCAATTCCTAATCACCCAGTAACGCAAGGTTACATACAAATGCTAGGCGTATTTTTCGATACAATAGTACTGTGTAGCTGTACCGCAGTGATCATTTTATTAGCCGATATAGACATAAGCGGTGAAATGGAAGGCATTCGTTTAACACAAAGTGCGATGACCGCTCATTTAGCACAAGGTGGTGTTTATTTTGTAGCAGCCGCTATTACCTTATTTGCTTTTACATCGGTAGTGGCAAACTACGCCTATGCAGAGAGCAACTTGCACTTATTTAAGCTCGACAACAAAGTAGGGCGCGGCATTTACACTTTGCTTTATTTATCAATGATGTTGTGGGGCGCATCGGCGACCTTAAAAGAAGTCTGGGATTTAGCCGATATTGCCTTAGGGTTAATGACAGTGGTTAACGTTATCGCTATTATACTGTTAACGCCGACTATTTTGTCTGTCACGAGCGATTACCACGCACAAAGAGACAAAGGTTTAGAGCCCGAATTTAAAGTAAAAGATGTAAAAGTACAGGGCAAATGCGAAGACGGCATTTGGGATTAATTCACGTACTTTAAGCACACTTAACTATAAAAAGCGGTTTTATGGCAACATGGAATCGCTTTTTGCTTTGCATAAATATTCACTTTCAGTGTTGTGAAAATAACTGAAGCAACCAAAATAAAAGGCACAATTTTTTAGATGATCGAGATTCACGCAGGGAAAACAGCGGCTAAAATTATTAACGAACAGGGCTTTAAACCTGAACTTTTCACCTCTTTTTTAGGTGCAAGTGGCGGTCCTAAATGGTTTACATTATTTGGCTTAGATAAATATATTTTTGGTGAATTTTTTAAAAACCGTACCCAACCACTTAATTTAATCGGCTCATCTGCAGGCGCTTTTCGCTCTGCGTGTTTTGCACAAAACGATCCTGTTGCTGCCATTGAGCGATTAGCAAAATCGTATTCGCAAACTAGGTACTCAAGTAATAAACCAACACCAAATGAAATAACAATAAAAGCGCGCGCATTACTTGAAGATGTTTTTGGCGATAACGGCGTCACCGAAATTATAAATAACCCCGTATTTAAAGCGCACTTTATAGTAGCAAAATCGAATGGCTTTATTGCCAGCGAAAATAAATTAATACAGTTAATGGGTTTATCAAAAAGTTATATGTTAAATCGCGTTAACCGAAAATTATTAGGCTCGCAATATGAGCGTTTTATATTTGGCCCAGCAACAAGTGACTTATCAATTACCGACAGCTACAATTTTAAAACGCAAAATATAGCGCTTACTCAAAATAATTTAAAAGACGCGTTACTTGCATCGGGCTCAATACCACTTGTTATGCAAGGCATAAAAAATATTGCAGGCTCGCCGCAAGGAATATATCGCGATGGCGGAATAATTGATTACCACTTTGATTTAAAAATTAATAACCCAGGACTTATTTTATATCCGCATTTTAATTCAGAGCCAAAAGCAGGGTGGTTCGATAAAAATTTAAAACGTAAAGTGTCACCACTTAATTACGATAACGTAGTAATGATCACCCCATCAAAAGAATTTGTAGCAAGCTTACCTTACGGAAAAATCCCAGACAGAAACGACTTTACCGATCTTGATGCAGATACACGAATTAAATATTGGAACACCGTTTTTAGTGAAACTGAGAAATTGGCTAAGGCATTTGACGAGAAATTAAATAACTTTAATTTTGATATTAAATAGTATCCGTAATCTATCATCTATATTAAAGACTAAAAAATTATTTAGTTTTAGAGAAGGCTATATGATTATTGTATGTAAATTTAAATGTAAAAAGCATTTACCAGCTTATAGGAATGAATTCAAAGTATCCTGCATAAGCCCAGATAAAAGTACCAATGATCGTAAGAATATAAGTATTGATTAAAGACGTATACTTATTAATTATTATATCGTTATATTGTGTATTTAAAGCAGTCGCTTCATTTTTGCTAATAGGGAGTTGAGTGAGTGATCTATCTATAGAAAATGATGTATGAGCATGATATGTCAGTACATATAGACCATTAAAGTTTTGAAACGGTTCTTTAAGGTCTTCGTTAAAGTTTGGATATAAAGAATGTGTAAATGAGGCTAGTAGTCCGAATACTGTAAGGACTGCACCAAATGAGCCTATGTAATTAATATTAGATGATAAAATCATAAATATAAAATGAACAATAAATAATAAAAAAACAATAAACCAAAATTTAATTGAAGCAAGAACATCTCTTTCGCCGAAAAATTTGAGTAGTCTAATTCTTTTACTTTTATCCATCATTAATCCTTTATTTATTCATATATAAATTATTTTGATTATATCGAAACTTAATTTTTTGAATGATATAAATACAAGTTTTTTATTATACTTTAAATACATTGAAGTAAATAAGAAAATCGCAGAATCCCATTTTATTAATAATTTTACTTTACTGCCGGGTATAACTTTTTTATTTACTGCCTTTTAGGTCGACAACAGAAGTTGAAGTGATCAATATATTTTCGGGATAATATTGTTAGAACTGACAAAAAAGAAGCTTTATTAAACTTAGCAATTGAGAAATCAAAAACTAAAGAAGAAAGTATAATATGGTCGGATATTGTAAAAAAGATTAGCGCTGCATGTATTGCGGGTATTGTTGCAGCTACGTGTCTAACTGGTCCAGTAGTGACCCCGCATTTGCGGTATAAGAGATAGCCCATAAATTACGTTATGTTAAATTGAGTGGGTTTTAATAAAGCGAGCGTGATTATACAAACCAGCTCGCTTTTAGGAGAGTAATTTGGTGGTTAATTAAGCTCTGAATCAACCCAAAACTTAGTTCCTTTTAATACAGCTTGTAGTGCAAGGCCGTTTTCGGTTACAGAATATACAGTAACTTGATCTGCAATCGCTTCGGCAACCAGTGCACCGCCTTTATCTTCATATTTTGCTGCTGCATCAGCGTTTCCGCCAAATGCCCAACCATGTTCAATAAATCTGTTTAATGCAGCTTGGTTATGAAAAACCATTACAACGTTAAAATCTTTAACGCCTAAGCCAAGTCCTAAACCGGCTTCGCCCATATTCATGTAAGTCGATTTACCTGTAAGATTATTTCTAACAACACCGTAACCACCGCCAAAGCTAGCAAGCACTACATTTACATTCGCGTTATCGAATACAGCATAACCAGCAGAGTTAGCAATTTGTTTTTTAACATCAGGTTTTTCAGCGTATAATTTATCTAATGTGTTTGCTTTCATACTTTGTACAAGTGAACGTTTTTCGCTTGGTGATGCACTACCTGTAGTAGCACACCCAGTTAACGCAACTGTTAAAGCAAGTACGCTTAGTATAATTAGTTTTTTCATAATGTTTTCCTTAATAAGATATAGCAACCAACAACCATAGAATAATCACGGTATTAAAATAATTAGAACTTTACTATGTCCAATACTAGACAGTATCGGACTTTAACGTTATTCTGTAAGTCTATTATTTAATTGAATATTTATACATTATGCTTGTTGCTTTGGTTGATACGTTAAAACAATTAAGATATCAAATTGCCCATCTAGATGACGGTACTCTCAATTCAGAATACCCAGAACTTGCATCCTTTATACAGGAAATTGGCTTGACTGTAACTGAATCAAAAGCTGATCTGACATTCTTGTATCAGTTTTTATATGTTTATGGCCGAAAGTCAGAAGCCACTTATAGTCGTTTTCGAAATGAGCTTGAACGCTTTTATTTATGGTCGTGGTTAATCGCAGAAAAATCAGTATTCGATTTAAAACGTGAAGATATTGAAGCTTACGTTGATTTTATGGTTGAACCCGATAAAGCATGGGCTGCAACTTCAGTGCAATGGCGTTATAAAGATGAACAAGGAATTCGTCGATTAAACCAAAACTGGCGCCCTTTTATGCTTAAAGAATCCATTGCTAGTCAGCAAACTTTATCGTCTATGTTTACAGCATTAAATGTGTTTTATAAGTTTGCCTTACTAGAAGAAAAAACATTTGCTAACTTTGTCCCTGTTGTTAAAAAAAATAGTCCGTACTTAGTTGTTCAATCACAAATTCAAATTCCAGACACATTAAGCGATATTCAATGGGAATATGTTTTTGGTGTAACGCGTGATTTATGCGAACATAACCCTGATTTAGAGCGAAACTTATTTACGCTTGCCTGCTTAAAAGGTCTTTATTTACGAATTTCAGAATTATCTGAGCGCCCACAATGGTCGCCAGTGATGTCTCATTTTTGGCAAGATAATGATGGTTTTTGGTTTTTACGTATAATGGGAAAAGGTAATAAATTACGAGATGTAACCTTAAGCGATGATTTTGTTGAATATTTAAAACGTTATAGACTATACAGAGGTTTACCTGCCCTTCCCCGTGTTGATGAATCAGATCCCTTGGTTCATAAAATTCGCGGGCAAGGTGGTATGACCGTAAGGCAAATTAGGCGTTTAGTACAACAAAGTTTTGATTATGCACAGCAATCATTACTTGATGATGGTTTTAAAGATGATGCTGAACAACTTGGCGCTGCAACTGCGCATTGGCTTCGTCATACTGGTGCAACACATGATGCACAAACCAGACCGCTCAAACATTTATCAGAAGATTTAGGTCATTCTAAAATTGCGACTACCGATCAAATTTATATTCAAACAAATATTAAAGAGCGAGCAAAATCAGGGCTTAAAAGGAAAATTTAATGGAGTATTTAGTAATAGCATTTATAGGCGGATTATTTTTAATTTATTCTTTAACACTTCGCCAGTTAGAAAAAACAGAAGTAACAGGCCCAATGTTTTTTGTTGTTGGCGGAATATGTTTAGCTTTAATGCTACCCAACGAAGGGGATAAAATAAAAGAAGGCGTTGATCTTTTATTACCATTTATAGAGCTTACGCTAAGTATTTTTTTATTTTCTGATGCAGCTAAATCAAAGTTGAGTGTATTAAGGCATAGTTTTCAGTATCCTAGTTTACTGTTGTTTTTTGCCCTACCCTTAACTTTGTTACTTGGTATTGCTGTTGCTTTATTTTTCTTTGCTGAGCTTTCACTTATTCAAGCAGCGTTGCTCGCTATTATTTTAACACCTACCGATGCGGCATTAAGTAAAGGGTTACTAGCAAGTACACAAGTGCCTGAAAAAATACGCGAAGGAATAAATACTGAAAGTGGTTTGAACGATGGATTATGCGTACCCATATTTTTAATATTTATATTACTCGCTAAAAATCCTGATTCAGCTATTACCGCAACACAAACATTAAGTGTGTTTGGACGAGAGCTTGGCTTGGCTTTATTAATAGCTATTACAAGTATTGCTGTTTTTATACCGAGTTTAAACTTTGCAATGAAACGTCATTACTTTGCACAAAATACCAGTCCGTTTTTATTACTTGGTTTTGCTATGGCTGTGTTTTCTATAACTCAGTATTTTCATGGCAGTGGTTTTATTGCGGTGTTTATTGCAGGCTTATTATTTGATAAATTTTCGACCGAAGAAGTTAGAACAGAATTAATTGAAGACTCAGAGCATATCGCAGATTTCACATCGTTAATGATTTGGTGCTTGTTCGGGTTTGTTTGTGCTTACTTAGTTATTCCTAAGTTAAATACTGAAATTATAATTTACGCATTGTTAAGTACAACATTGATTAGAATAATTCCAGTTATGCTGTCTCTGCAGTTTACGGCACTGAGTATTAAAGAGCGTTTTACATTTGCGTGGTTTGGACCAAGAGGACTGGCATCAATTGTTTTTACATTGATGGTAATAGATACGCAAATAGAAAACAAATATCAAATAGCGACAATAGCAATGACGACTATTTTGTTTAGTGTATTTATACATGGTATTAGCACTAAACCTATTGCCGATAGTTTTGTTAAAAAATAATTATTTAAACTAGGTAAATTAAGAATACGTATTAAAAAAGGCGTAACGGTTATTTTCATCACTGATGAAGTTAATCGTTGCGCCTTTTTGTATTTAATAAATAATTTACTAAATTTGTATTTAGATAAAACTATTTAAGTACTCTTATATAAGTGATCTTATTTAAGCACTCTTATTTTATAAAGTTATTTAAGAACCTGTGCTAGTAATTCAATTGGGTGTTTTGGTTTAAACTTTTCAAAACGTTTAACTTGGCTACGACAAGAAAATCCCGTAGATAAAAGTTGCTCAGGTTTATTTTTATCTACAATTGGTTTCCAGCTCATTTCGTAAAGCGCACGTGAGTTATCTTGATTTTGTGCTTCGTGGCCATAAGTTCCCGCCATTCCACAACAACCTGTATTTGTTGTTTTTAATGTTAAACCAATATCATTGAAAATTGTTTGCCATACATTTGCTGCTTTTGGCAGCGCAGTTGTTTCAGTACAATGACTCAGTAATGTAAATTCGGTATCTGTATTTTGCTTTGCGCTTAGTGATTTAAACGATTGTGTTTCTAGCCATTCATGAGCAAGCTGCACATTAAATTCGCCACGGTTATTTTCTAAAATTGTATTATATTCATCGCGATAACACATAACGAGTGACGCATCTAAACCGACTAACGGTGCATTAATATCATTTAATTTATTTAAAAACTCGGCTGCATTTTTAGCTGTAACTTTAAATTCATGCAAAAAACCTTTTACGTGTTGCGGTTTACCATTTGGTTTAAAAGGTAATAGCATTGGTTTTTTGCCAAGTTGGGTTATTAAAGTAATAAAACTTTCTACTAATTCCGCTTCGTAAAAGCTCGTAAATGGGTCTTGTACTATTAATACATATTCACTTTGTTGCTCTGCATTTAATTTATTTAGTAAATCAAAATCGAATTTTTGTGTTTTAGTAACACGCTTTGAAAGTGCAGGAATACTTAACTGTGGTGTATCAACATAGCCAACCGTTTTTTTAATAACATTACTAACTAATGATGTTTTAACAATTGGATTTATAACTTTAGCGAACTTTGCCATTAATGGCGCGCTATTTTCTATGTTACCAACAAGGTAATCTTTTAGCGGGCGTGCATAATAACTATGATAATAATTTAAAAAGCGCGAACGAAAAGTGGGTACATCTACTTTAATTGGGCATGCTGTTGTACATGCCTTACATGCTAAACATTCATCCATTGACGCTTTTACTTCGTGAGAAAAGTCGTAAATACCTTTTCGTTTTTCGCGGCTATGAACAAAACGTTCCCACCAGGTAATGACTTCACCTTTGTTAAGTTGCTTTTCTACTTCGAGCAAATCTACATTTTTTGACTCTTGTAGACGAAGCCATTCACGCATTAAACTTGCGCGTCCTTTTGGTGAATTACGGCGATCGCCAGTTACTTTATACGATGGACACATAGGTGAATTTTCATCGTAATTAAAGCATATGCCATTACCATTACAGGTCATTGCATTGTTAAAACTGGTTTTAACTTCTATTGATATTTGCTTATCGAAGTGCGATCTCTTTTGTCCATCTACACTAACTAGTGAGTCTTCACTATCGATAGGAGTACATATTTTACCGGGGTTAATGCGATTGTTAGGATCGAAAGCTGTTTTTATTTTACGAAGTTGTGTATATAAATGCTCACCAAAAAATTCAGGACTATATTCACTTCGGTAACCTTTACCGTGCTCGCCCCACATTAAACCACCGTACTTAGCGGTTAGTTTTACGACCTGATCTGAAATAGTTCTAAGTAGTTTTTCTTGTTCTGGGTCACACATATCAAGTGCCGGGCGTACATGTAAAACCCCTGCATCAACATGGCCAAACATACCATACTGTAAATTGTGGCTGTCGAGTAATGCTCTAAATTCGACAATATAATCTGCTAAATTTTCAGGTGGTACAGCGGTGTCTTCCGCAAAGGCGAGTGGTTTTTGACTGCCTTTCACATTACCTAATAAACCCACTGACTTTTTACGCATTGCGTAAATTTTTAGTATATCGCTTTTATCACTGGTTAACTGATAACCAATAACGCCATTAGTTTGATTTGCTACGCATTCGTCTAGAAGCTTACAAAGCGTGTCTACTTTGTCTTTTATATCATCGTTTGATACTGCATTAAACTCGACCATGTTAAGGCCTTGCATATCTTTATTTGGTACGTCGGTTATTAAGTCCGATACTAAATTCCAAATAATATCTTCACGCGCTAAGTTTAAAACTTTGCTATCGACGGTTTCTACCGATGTTGCGCGCGCATCGACTAAAAATGGTGAATGACGAAGTGCTGAGTCAAAACTATCGTACTTAATATTAATAAGCGTTTTAAATTCAGCAATAGGCGTTAGGTTTAATTTTGCTTCAGTTACTATACCTAATGAGCCTTCTGAACCCGTTATTAGTCGGCTCATGTCAAAAGTAAGTAAGTCATCACTTAGCACATGCTCTAGGTCGTAGCCGGTTAAAAAACGATTTAACCGTGGAAACTTAGCTAAAATAGCAGCGCGTTCATTAACTGAAATATCTAAAACTGTTTTATATAAACTACCAATTAATGAGTCTTGATTAGCTATAATTTGTGCTTTGTCGATGTCTATTGGGGAGGTACACATAGGTGTGCCATCAACTAAATAAGTTGTTAGCCCTAAAACATGATCGCTCGTTTTACCGTAAACTAACGAGCCTTGCCCCGATGCGTCAGTACTTATCATGCCACCAATAGTTGCCCTGTTACTGGTAGATAAATCGGGTGAGAAGAAAAAGCCATAAGGTTTTAAAAAGTCATTAAGTTGATCTTTTATTACGCCGGTTTGAACGCGTACCCAGCCTTCTTCTACATTTATTTCGAGGATTTCGCGCATATAGCGAGACAAATCTACAACAATACCAGGTGATAACGATTGTCCGTTAGTGCCTGTTCCACCGCCACGAGGACCAAAAGTTAATGATAAAAACGGGTCGCGAGATGCAGTTTGCAGTGCGAGTTGAATATCTTTTTCATTTTTTGGAAAAATAACACCTTGCGGTATTTGCTGATACACACTGTTATCGGTTGAAGCGGTAATACGCGTTGCATAACTTGCGTCGGTATCTCCGATAAAACCTTGGTTTGCAATGGTATTTAGGTAGTTTGCGACAAGTTCTGTCGCGGCATCTTGCTGTGTAATTGTTGCTATCATGACGGCGATATTTTAGGGCATTTGACTAATTATATCATGGTGATGGCGAATAGAAATTGAAGATTTTACAGTTTGTAACACTCTTTTAGTCGATTTTAATGCAGCTTAAATTATACTCAAGTTAACAAGTAATAAGGTGTATTATATGAAAAAATTACTATTACAGATCAGTGGCGTGTTATTTATTTTGCTAGGATTATTTTTTGCGATTGTAGCTAGGGCGTGTTGACCTTTGGTTGTTGAATTTGCAGCAGTATGTTTGGTTTTTAGGCAAGGCAGAGCCTATGTAGTGTGGTTACTCCCCATAAATAGGCGATAACGCAGCATAAATACCAAACATGCGCTGCCCAATGGGTTCTTTCTAGGGACGATTAACTCTTTGTTGCTCGGTTTTTACTTAGCCCACTAGGTTACAAACCTCGCGCCACGATTAAATCGCCCCTAGATTGAACAAATTTCAATCCACAAAGATCAACACGCCCTTAGCCATCACTTATATTTTTTATGGCGGGTTTATTATGCTTTTCGTTTTACTACCCTAAAGCGCGACATTATTTATCACTTTGTCAAAAGACGTTAACTAAATCATGTGCTTATTTAGATAAAAAATTAGCCCGTTAATTTACTTTTAATTGAGCATAAAAAAATGCCAGCAATACATTGCTGGCATTTTTATAGCCTACATATTTATCACTTTGCTAATTTTTTAGCTAGGTATAACCATGTTTCTATTACTGTATCTGGATTTAGTGAAACAGAGTCAATACCCTGCTCTACTAACCATGCTGCAAAGTCTTCGTGATCTGAAGGACCTTGGCCACAAATACCTACGTACTTTCCTTTTGCTTTAGCTGTTTTAATTGCCATAGAAAGTAGCTTTTTAATTGCAGGGTCACGCTCATCAAATAAATGTGCGATTAAACCAGAATCACGGTCAAGACCAAGCGTTAACTGTGTTAAATCGTTAGAGCCGATAGAAAAACCATCAAACATTTCTAAAAATTCATCTGCAAGTAATGCATTTGAAGGTAGCTCACACATCATGATTACTTTAAGACCATTATCGCCGCGTTTAAGGCCATGCTCTTCTAGTAATTCAATTACGCGTTTACCTTCTTCAAGGGTACGTACGAATGGGATCATGATTTCTATGTTAGCCATATCCATGTCATTTCTTACGCGTTTTATAGCTTCACATTCTAGTGCAAAACAATCGCGGAAGTCTTCAGAGATATAACGTGCGGCACCACGAAAACCAATCATTGGGTTTTCTTCTTCTGGCTCGTATTGCTGGCCACCAACTAGGTTTGCGTATTCGTTTGATTTAAAATCAGACATACGAACAATTACACGCTCTGGTGCAAATGCACACCCTAGAGTAGAAATACCTTCAACCAGTTTTGTTATGTAAAATTCTACTGGTGATTCGTAACCGGCAATCATGTCAGTAATTTCTGCTTTTAATGCATCTGTTTGAGCATCAAAATTTAATAACGCTTTAGGATGAACGCCGATCATACGGTTGATAATAAATTCAACTCGCGCAAGGCCAACACCTGCATGCGGTAAGCGTGCAAAGTCAAATGCACGATCGGGGTTACCTACGTTCATCATAACTTTCATTGGAAGTTCTGGCATTTTATCAACGCGTGACGTTAGTATTTCAAAATCTAAAATACCTTCGTAAATAAAGCCGGTATCGCCTTCGGCGCACGATACTGTTACTTCTTGGCCCGCTTTAATTAAATCAGTTGCGTTGCCACAGCCTACCACTGCCGGAATACCAAGTTCGCGTGCAATGATTGCCGCGTGACACGTACGTCCACCACGATTTGTAACAATCGCTGCTGCACGTTTCATGATTGGTTCCCAATCAGGGTCGGTCATATCGGTAACTAAAATATCGCCTACTTGTACCTGATCCATTTCTTTGATTGAATCAAGAACACGAACAACACCGCTACCAATTTTATGACCAATTGCACGGCCTTCAACAACAACGTTGCTTGTACCATTTAATTGAAAGCGTTCCATTACGTTAGAGTCTTCGTTTGAGCGTACAGTTTCTGGACGTGCTTGAACTATATATAGTTTGCCGTCGTTACCGTCTTTTGCCCATTCGATGTCCATAGGACGACCGTAATGTTTTTCGATGATTACAGCTTGCTTGGCAAGTTCTTGCACTTCTTCATCTGTAATCGAAAATTTATTTGAAAGCTCAGGGGCAACATCAACGATGTCTACTTGCTTACCGTGTGCTTTATCTTCTGAGTAAATCATTTGAATGGCTTTAGAGCCAATGTTACGACGTACTACTGAAGGTTTATTTTTAAGGAGTGTTGGTTTATGAACATAAAACTCATCAGGGTTAACTGCGCCCTGTACAACCATTTCACCTAAGCCGTAGCTTGATGTAATAAATACAACGTCTTCAAAACCAGACTCTGTATCAATGCTAAACATTACGCCAGATGCTGACTTATCTGAACGTACCATGCGCTGAATACCCGCTGATAGCGCCACACCACGGTGATCGTAACCTTGGTGAACTCGATATGAGATTGCACGGTCGTTAAATAATGAAGCAAATACGTGTTTAATAGCGACCATGACTGAATCGATACCAACAACGTTAAGGAAAGTTTCTTGCTGGCCTGCGAATGATGCATCTGGCATATCTTCAGCGGTAGCTGATGAACGTACTGCGAATGATACATCTGCTGCAGTATCGCCATGAAGTTGGCTATATGCGTCGCGAATGGCTTGATCTAGGTTTGGTTGGAATGGTGTGTCGATTATCCATTGGCGGATGTCGGCACCGACTTTAGCGAGTGTATTTACATCATCAACATCGAGTGTATCTAGGATGTTGTGAATTTTTGCTGTGAGTCCTGATTGATCTAAAAACTCATTAAAAGCATCTGCGGTAGTTGCGAAACCACCCGGTACTTGTACACCAGCGTTTGCTAGGTTTGAAATCATTTCGCCAAGTGAAGCGTTTTTACCGCCAACTCGAGGAACATCTTGCATACCAAGCTCTTGATACCAGAGAACGTATTCTTGCACGGATCTTTCTCCAAAAAAAACAAATTGTAGGTCTAACTGTGAGAGTTAAGAAAGAAAACCTTTTATAAAGGTCATCATCATTCTACACTGGCAATAGTCCTCACGTAAACCGTGAGAAACCCATTTTAGGGATTTAAACGCAATAAAAAGGTTAATTATGAGAACTGCTTTTTATATATCAGATGGAACCGCTATTACTTCAGAGGTGTTTGGGCATGCGACTTTGTCGTTGTTTCCTATCGATTTTAATCATAAAACAATTCCATTTGTAGAAACTGAAGAAAAAGCGCACGAAATTAAAGCATTAATTAATGCAACCGCTGCAAAAACAGGCGAAAAGCCATTTGTTTTTTTTACTTTTGTTAATCACAATTTAAGTGAAATTATAAAATCGGCTGATGCAGTCACGTATGACTTTTTAACTACATATAGCGAAAAAATAGAAAAAGAACTCAATGTAGCCCCAGTTCCTAAAATGCATCGTACGCATTCCATCCACGAAAAAAGTTATGATTTTAGAATTGATGCCGTTAATTATGCTCTTATGAATGATGATGGCGGAAATATTAAAAACTTTTCTGAAGCAGACATCATTTTAATTGGCGTTAGTAGAAGTGGTAAAACACCCACAAGCTTATACTTAGCACTGCAGTACGGCATTAAAGCGGCTAACTACCCTATTACAGAAGAAGATTTAGATAATGAAGGTTTGCCTAAGTGTTTAGTCCCTTATAAACATAAGTTATTTGGACTTACGATTGACCCTGAGAGACTTGCGGCTATTAGGCATCGACGTATGGCGAACTCTAAGTATGCTTCAATTAAACAGTGTCGTATTGAGGTCCGCGAAGTGGAAATGTTGTATAAGCGTCATAAAATTGCTTATTTTAATTCTACGCATCATTCTGTTGAAGAAATATCTGCTAAAATACTGATAGAAACAGATTTAGAGCGACGTAAGTACTAACTTACTAATAAAATTATAAACAAAAAAACCGCAACTAAGCGGTTTTTTTAGTATCAATAAATATTATTTACGTGCGTCTTTTAGTAAATCAGCTACTAAAAAGCCTAACTCTAATACTTGGTCGGCATTAAGGCGTGGATCACACTGCGTTTTGTAACGCTGTGCTAGGTCATCGTCAGATAAACCGTAAGCACCACCAGTACACTCTGTAACGTGCTGGCCTGTCATTTCTAGGTGAACACCACCTGCGTATGAACCTTCAGCTTTGTGTACAGCGAAGAACTGACTGATCTCGCGCATAATGTTGTCGAAGTTACGTGTTTTGTAACCTGATGTCGCTTTTTCAGTGTTACCGTGCATTGGATCTGAGCTCCAAATTACTTTACGGCCTTCTTGTTGAACTCTTCTTACTAGTGCTGGAAGTTTTTCAGGAAGTATATCTGCACCCATACGCGTGATTAGCGTTAAACGACCAGGAATGTTATCTGGGTTTAATGCATCAATTAAACGAATTAGGTCATCTGGGTCCATACCAGGGCCAACTTTAACACCAATTGGGTTTTTAATGCCTTTGAAAAACTCAATATGTGCATGGTCTAGTTGACGAGTACGTTCACCAATCCAAACAAAGTGAGCAGAACAATCGTACCAATCACCAGATAAGTGGTCGCGACGAGTAAGCGCCTCTTCATAACCAAGTAGTAACGCTTCATGAGAAGTGTATAAATCGGTTTCTTTTAAGCTTGGCGCAATTGTAGAGTTAATTCCGCACACTTCCATAAACTCTAGTGCGTCTTGAATTTTATCAGCAAGTTGTTGGTATTTTTCTTTAAGTGGATTTGCAGCAACAAAGCCCATGTTCCAACGGTTTACCTGGTGAAGATCGGCAAGGCCACCTTGTGCAAAAGCACGTAATAAGTTTAACGTAGCGGCACTATGATGGTATGCAGTCATTAAGCGTTGTGGATCGGGTATACGTGCTTCTTCTGTAAACTCGATATTATTAATAATGTCGCCACGGTAAGATGGTAAAGACACGCCATTAATTGTTTCTAAGTCTGCTGAACGAGGTTTAGCGTATTGACCAGCCATGCGCGCTATTTTAACTACAGGGCATTTACCGCCGTAAGTTAATACAACAGCCATTTGTAAGATTGTTTTGAATGTATCGCGAATGTTAGCGGCATTAAAATCGCTAAATGATTCTGCACAGTCACCACCTTGAAGTAAAAAAGCACGACCTTCGCACACATCTTCAAGTTGTTTGAATAGGCTTCTTGTTTCTTCAGCAAAAACTAAAGGCGGTGCCGTTTTTAATTGGCTTTCTACTGATTTAAGTATTTCTTGATCCGGGTACTGTGGCTGCTGCAGTATTGGCAGCTCTCTCCAGCTATTTGGGTTCCACGATTGCATAATTTTTCCTCATTCCTACATTACCTGATAAGAAGAAATTAACGTATGCAGGCCCCTATGTTCAAGGACTAAATTCACTATTTTCCAATTATTTAGTTATGAGTTAAGTATAATAGTAATCTTACTTAACCTAGGTGGTTATATAACATACACTTTAGTTTTATTTCGAAGAAACTAAAGTGTTTAAATACATGCGTTTAGAGCTAACTATTTATAATTTTAACGCATTGAGAATAAATAGTACATAAGGGTATGTTATACATAACTTAGCTAGGAACACATCATACTTAAATGGCAGCTTCTGTAACCTTAACTTTACGCGGGTAATTAATTAAAAGCTATCAAATGCTATGTGTAGACCTTAATGTATGATATGAGCGTTTGTGGTAATCATTTATCTGCGCTTTAAATCCTAGACGCATAGTCTTGTATAGCACTCGTATGCAGGACTATATTCACAAATGCCACAACTTAAAGGTGTGGTAGGCCATTAAGTTTTCTCTTCAAAGTGATAGTGCTAATTTACAATTCATCATGATTAAAGCCCCTACTGCTTGAAGCATCCTTAAAGAGGAACTGATATCAAAAAGCATTTGTAGTCATTGTAATCTTTAGCCTGATCACCGTACTGCCAACACGGTGTAATATGAGTCAGTAATTATAAATACTAAGACTGTTAGATAAATATATGAAAATTATATAACTCCGCTTAACTCATTTTTTTAAACTTAGTTTTACAACCTACTACTTAGATAATCTAGCACTTGGCGTATTAGCCTTTTTATATGCGGCAAAGTAAATACTCCAATGTCATATGAATTAGTAAGGAGTTTCAATCTTTCTTCATTTATATATCCCACCTTAAAGAACACATCATACTTAATTTAATTATTGTGTTATTATAAGCCCCGAGTACTATTTATTATTTATTTAGACAAAGCAAAGTGCATGTAATAATATAAGGCTAGTAAGATGTGTTCTTTGAGGTGTGTAATGGTAACTAAGGTACAAATTAGAAGTCAGTTTGATTTAATGAACGAATTAACTTTGAGGTTGATTGAAGAACTAAAAGAGTGTGAATTCTCCAAAGCGGAATATTATCAATTACCAGATGTAAGTAGTTTCGATGAGAGTAAAGTTCCAGAATCTATACTTGTTTCTAAAATCACTGGAGTACCTGCTCAAAAAGCAATCCTAAACTCTTTTTCAGACATGTATAAAAAATCAGGATTAAGCAGTCGTGTTTTAAAAAGGCACCCTGGTTTGCTCGTTATTAAAAATGCAGATAAACAAGCTTTAAATAATCGTATAGCTCAAGTAAATAAAGCTAAAACTACGTTTAAAGAATATATATTAGCTATTGATAGCAACGATGCTCGATTTGAAGCAGTTCACAATGCTATACCAAATTTAATAACGCTTGCTGCATATCGTAAAATTCATAGTGAAAGCGAATCGCCATTTTCGGTTAGGTTTACTTGGATGCACAAACACGCAACTAAAACGCTGACTAAAAAAATGGCTCTCGAAATGCTCGACAAATCGGCCAGTTATCGAAATCCAAGAATGATAGATCAACAAAAATGGCAATCACTTGTAGCTCAAGAACAATTACGGGTTGCTAGTTTAGGCGAAAAGGAAAAACTTAGAATTCGCCGCCCTACTCGAGTGAGTCCACAGGTAAATGTGAGATACACAGCGCAAAATCGCTATCATGTGAGTGCTGCATTACCCTTTATTCTGATTAATCCAGAACCAGACGTAAAATTAGGTATATTACCTGATTATCAAAAACCCGAAACTCACCCTCGTAAGCGCGAGTATGATTTTTTGGTTGATAGGTTATATTTAGAACAGGTTGAGCGGTAGTCATTATGTTAAAAAGGCCACATAGTGTGACCTTTTTAGTTATGCGTACAGTATTTAAAATAACGGTTATTATTTTTCTACTATTTCTTCAATTTTATCTTCATCAATCAGCACGGCATTTTCAACAATGCGTTTACCGCCTTGGATTTCAATGCGTTTATTGTGTTTGTTCAATGTAAGTATTTCATCGCAAAACTGATCAGACGGGTGCATTTCGTATGTGTAATCGATAATGTTACCGGTTTTGTCATCTTTAACGTTTGTAATGCTGTATTCTGATATTGCACCTTTTTCAATCAAATCTTTCATTGTGGTGGTCATATCACGACGAAGTGCTTTTAATTTATTTTCGGTAATATCATCAGTTGAATAAATAGATCCGTATTTTTCCATAATGGAAAGTAATCTAAAATGGTACGTTTTACCTGGTGCTGCATAACGCCAAAGGTGATACAAACGAAGCATCATCCAACGCGATAATCCACGTTTTAATTCTTGTGCGCTATTAAAGTAATACCCTTTGTATTCAAGGTTATCAATCATGTTATGAACAAATGCATTTAAACAGGCGACGCATTTTACATTGCCACCCTGACCTTTTTTGCCACTAAAATGCAGTGACGATAAAAAGTTCATGTTTGACTCGTAAAACGAATCATCTATATCAGAATTTTTAGTATCTGTTGCCGAATATTTAAATGAAAGTTTAGAACCTTGCAATGCTTCAAGTGACTCTTTTATTGCAGGATATGGCATTGACTGCCCTACCGCTTTGAGTTCTTGTGCTAATTCGTTCATAGAAAAAACAACCGCGTATTGAATACCGGATTTAAAATTAATTTTAACTATTTTGCCTTTAGAAGCTAAACGAATAAGTGCTCGCTCTACTTTTTCTTCTCTATCTGATGGCCAAACAAGGTATTCAACATCTTCGCCATCTTTGCGTGTACTTACAACAGCTGGCGTTATTTTTATTTCGCCATCGTACAAAATACCATCTACTTTTTCAGATATTTTACGCGTAATAATTGTTTTTTTAGGCGCTTCTTCAAGTGGCAATTTTTTATAGCCCGAGCGAACAAAGCGTCCCCACAAATCATAGTGATTAAACGTGTTTGAATATGCACGTAATCCATGTGCTGCATTTTCAATAGAAATTCGCACGTCTTTGTTGTCTGTAAATAGTGCTAAACTTTCGTTATCTATTGCACTTTCCACCCCGTGGATTTGGCCCCTAAGTGTATCGGGCAAGTTATCTACCGAGATGTTGACCTTTCGGCTCATTGTTCTTATTTCCATTTTTATTGCGACAGCTAATAACAACACATTAAGCAACAAAAGTTAAATGTTTAAGTTAGTATAAAAGTGATCTGACTTTAAATAAAACGTTTGGATCACTATTATACTAAGTGATGTACATTACTTACGATTTCAGATCATATTTATACTAAGTGGACTATCACAAATCTAATTTTTACTAACTCAGCTGTTATTTTGTCCATTACAATGGCTTAATTTTAAAATTAAGCACGACAAATACACCAAAAAATATATTCCCCTGTGTATAAAGCCTTATCGAGTTAGAATAGATCTGATCTGTACCAAGTACAGATCAGATCTATACTAATTAAAAGCGTATTTTTATGTTGCGACTAGTGCATAACTTTATAATTTACTTAGTAAAAAACTGATCTGCAGGGCTCTTTTTGTTCATAACTTCATGCGTAACCTGTGCATAACTCTATATTTAAAATAGACCTTAGTAAAAAGCTGATCCGCAGGTAGATAAAGATCTGATCTTAACCAAGTATAAACCTGATCTGCTTTTTTAAACATTATTCATATAAATCATAATGTTATGTGCTCTTTTTACACCCTTAACCTTTATTACCTTATATATTTAACCACCTTTAAACTTCTTTATTTATACTAAGCAATATTAAAGGTGTAAAAATATTTTTAGATGTCTTGTTTTTAAAATGCATGTCGTCTTAAATAGTTGTTTACAGCTATTTGAATGGACATTATACTAACTGCCTAACTTTGAGGAAGAAAGTATGTCTATCAACAATAACGCATTAAGTACCTATCGGCTTTTGAAAGCCACAGCTGAAGTTGCTGAAAAATCATTAGAAGGACGTATTCAGCACTACCGTGCCCATCTTAAATCAGAAGAAAAAGAATTAAGAACGTATACACAAAAAGCAGCTGCTGATTTATTAGGTTGTAATAATCGTACTTTAAAAAGACGTCATGATAATGGCGACTTCGATGATTTAAACATAAAACGCGGTGCTAACGGTCACTATGCTTACACATTAGTAAATATTTTTGCTATGGCCGATATTATGGACATTAAACCAGATCATCGTACTGGTGATGACAAACTGCAAGTTATTGTAATTAATTCTCTCAAAGGCGGCTGCGGTAAAACTACCAGTATGGTTAATATAGCGGCAGCGCTTGCAACTACAAATATTAAACGTTATCGCATTGGTATTATAGATTTAGACCCACAAGGCTCTTCTTCAAGCTTTTTTCCTTCAAGTGAGCACGATCCGATTACTGTTGGTGATTTAATGCGTGATTGCATAGATTTAGACGAGGGTGAAACATGGCCTGAATTTGTGTCTAACTCATTTTTACCAACGCATATCCCAAATATTCGTGTATTACCATCGGGTATGGATGACTTTTACTTTGAGCACGAAACAGCAACATTGCTCAAAGATACCTCAAATTATGAGCAAACTCGCCATTACCACAAGTTACTTGAGAAAGTAATTGATCCCGTTAAAGACGAATTTGATATTATCTTAATTGACACAGCACCTACCCTTAACTTTATGTTTTATAATGCATTAATGGCCTCTACTGCGATGCTTATTCCTGTTCATCCGGAAGCTGTAGATTTTGATGCTAATAACAAATATTTAAAACGACTAGGTGAGATTTACCATACAGTTGCAGCACTTGGCCATGAGGGCTGGGACTTTATGCAATTTTTAGTGACCAACTATGTGAAAGGTAATCACTCACAGCGCGATATCGTTAAAGATGTTCGTAGTGCATTTGGTCGCCAAGTAATGAGCTACCCAATCAATCACAGCTCCGCGATTACCGCTAGTTCATCGTCTTTCAACACTATTTTCGATCAAAAAGCATCAGACAGCTTAGCAAGTCGTGAGTCATTAATGCGCGCTCAAGAAAATATTAAAGATGTGGTCGATGAGCTAGAAATGCTTATTCGTTCAAATTGGCAGTCAACTCAATCAACACTCAATACTCCTAAGTAAGGATGTTAAATAAAAATGGCTAAAAAACGTAAAAATGACACCCGCTTAGATCCATTTGCAACTGCTGTAGGCAGCAGTAGTCTTGATGCATTACTAGAACAAGCGAATGCTGGCGATGTAATTAGAATGCCTGCACCGAGCGACCCTGCTCGTCAAATTACGCTTGTTTGTAAAGTGATCGCACATGCTGATATTGAATCTACCACTGGTGTATATGGCAAAAATCGTCGTGTACAGGCACTTCTAAACGAAAAGTCAGTATCAGACATTCTTCCTGCAATTCGTGAAGATGGCCGAAATCAACATCCTGCCCTACTTTGGGATCAAGGTGACAAAAGTTTAGTTCTGGCAGGCTCACGTCGTCGTATGGCCTGTATTTTAGGTAACGCAGATTATTTAGTACTTAGTTCAAGCGATTTTACTGATCAAGATGCAAAAATTTTAGCGGTATCTTCAGATCAATACATTGCTCCGAGTTTATGGGAGCTTGGCCAAGCTTACCAACAAACTAAAAATGAGCTTATTGAGCAAGGTAAAAAAGGATCTTACAGAGAGATTGCCGCGGTAGAAGGTGTATCGCATACTGCAATTGCAGATGCAATTAAAGCTTATGAGCAAATTCCTGCTGATGTCATTGCGCTTTACCCTACTGCTAATCACGTAGGTCGCGAAGTCGCTAAAAAGCTTGTTAGCGCAAAGGAGCGAGACGAAGAGGCGTTTAATCAACTTGTTATTGCCCTAGCTAGTGATGAAGAGTTAAATGCGATTACAAGCGACGACAAGCGTGCAATGGCGATCACTAAATGCCTAACTTCAGAGCCACAAGTAGCTGTTAAGCGCGAAGCTGTACTAGAAAATAACTTCATATCGGTACAACGCAATTTAAAAAGCGGTGATGTCTCTATCAAAATTGATAATAAAGTAATGACAGACAAGCGCTTAGAGCAATTAACTAAGTTATTAAGTGCCTTTAATTAGTTAGTTAAATAATGATCTGTCAGGCATGTTTACTTAGTTAAATAGTGATCTGGCAGATTGTTTTGTTAGTAAAAATCTGATCTTTACTAGCCTATTTCCTCTTTAAATAATCATATTCCTTCTTCAAGATCACTTTTTTACTAACTAATCTCCTCTTTTTAGCTACATTCCTTCATTTATTATTATTGTTAGTAAAATCGTGATCTGTAATGCCTACTTTTATGTTTCTAACTATATGTAACTTCTACCATTGCAGTTGTTTTAAATATTATTTTGTAAAATTGGATGCTTATTTTTACTTATAAACCGATTTTTTACTAAGTTATCAGCTCCAACCAGTTTATATCTTGTTAATAGTGCTTTAGCTCAGAGCACATAAGGCATATACTGGCAGGATTATTTTTAAAATTTAATGCTTAGAGTGACATGTCTGCTAACTTATCAAAAAATGATTTAATGGCTATTTTTGAAGAAATTAAAAATGAGCAGGCTACCCAGTTTCCTCTGTCTGAACGCTTTATTAAAAAACTTTTCCGTGAAAATGTTTTAGATAAAGGCAAAGAATATTACAAGAAAGGTCAAATCACTTGGCTAGAACACACCCCTAATTTTTCTGTAGTCGACTCTATTGTACAAGTGGATAATGGATCATCGTTTAACCAACGTATTGAGATCAGTAAAGTACCAACTGGTTATTCTGTTGATACGCATTGTACGTGTAATGCAAAAACTAAATGCCGACACTTAGCTGCTATTTTATTTAAGCTCAAAATAGAGCACTCTGGTGAATATGGCGAAGATTATTTTATTAATGACTGGTTTAGCGAATTAAGCGCACTTAAAAGTGGTGATCAAAACACGCCATCGCAAGTATTATTATTTGTATTAGATATTGAAAATAACAAAGTATTCTTAACACCTAAAATAGCGAATGTTGAGACTAAAAAGAATTACACGCTAGGTCGAAACCTGACTGAGCAGCAGTTAAATAGTTTTGTAACGCCGAGTGACTTACTTGAAAGTGATTTTAGATTATTTAGTTGGATACGCTCACAAAATGCAGTGGGAAGTATTGAGCTAAAAGGCCAGTGGGGTTTTAGTGCCTTACAACAGTTGATAGCTACAGAACGCCTGTTTTTCCAGCGTTCTCGAGTACCAATTAAGGCGCAATCGGGCCAAGCATTAAGTTTTAGTTGGGAGCAAGATAAAGATCTCTCACAATTAGTTATTAAGCTTGAGCAAACACAAAACTGGGCTTTATTAAAAACAACACCACCTACTTACCTCGATTTAGATCATTTAAAAGCGGGCCGTCTTCGCACCCCATTGAGTGCAGACGAAATAGCACATTTACAAACTATGCCTGCTTTGCATGACGCTAACTTTGATAGAATATATAAGCAGCTTGCCGATAACTTTGGTGCAGGTGTAATACCCCACCCTACTAATTTACAGCCAACATTGCCTAAAATCTCTAGTAATGCTGTTTTAAAAGTAACTATGGGCGATCAAGGTTTATCTCTTTCGTTGTTATTTAAGTATAAAAATAAAAACTATTTAGCAGGTGCTGCACCTGCAAGTACGATTAATAGTGCATTTGAAAATACTGTAACTAATGAACTAATTAACTTAGGATTTGAATTTTGTAAAGGGGGTTTACAAAGTGAACTGGTATTTACAAAGCAGTCTTCAATCCATTTGCATTGGCTAATATACGAAGTATTCCCTGGCTTTAAGCAACGTGGTTGGCAAGTAAGTGTAAGTAAAGTAACGAGTCCTAATCCGCAGTGTGAAGTTAGTTTACATGTACACCGCGCAGCAGGGCATCAAATGCACTGCAAAGTATTGCTATGTGATGCTAAGGCATCGCTGTTGTTTACTAATACTGACCCGCTATATCAGTCATTAAATCGCCAAAGTGAACTATTTTACTACTATCCGCTTGGTCGTGAATTTGGGGTTATTAATAAGTCAGCAATTAACTTATTAAATGAATTTAAAGAGCGTTTTGAATTTGTAAAAACACGAGACGAATTTAATATTCCGCTTTCGTATTTACCTGAATTAGTAAAGCACACTGCTATAAACGTAGAGCTTCACGACGACTCATTAGAGCTATACTTACAAGAGCTAAATAGTCCCGATAAAGCAATTACTAAGGTTTCATTACATGGCTTAAATGACTCAGTAACACTTCGTGAGTACCAACAGCAAGGTGTTGACTGGCTTAGCTTTTTAAAACGTCACCAATTAGGTGGTATTTTAGCTGATGACATGGGCCTGGGTAAAACCTTGCAAGTTATTGCATTTTTAGCCAGTACATTTAACCGCCCGCAAGCGGGCCCTACACTTATAGTGTGTCCAACTAGTTTGGTGAGTAACTGGAAAAACGAAATTATTAAGTTTGCTAAAAGCTTAAAAGTCACCACTATTTTTGGTTCAAACCGTAACGATCCTTTACAGCACCTAGCGCAAGCGCAGTGTATACTTACTACATATCCACTTTTAAAGCGTGATATTGCATATTATTCGCCATTATATTTTGAAAATATAATCCTCGACGAAGCACAATACATTAAAAACGATACCGCACAGGTTTCGCGATTAGTTAAACGCTTAAATGCCGACTTTAAACTTTGTTTAAGTGGTACTCCAATCGAGAATAATTTACTTGAGCTTAAATCGTTACTCGATTTTGCTATGCCATCGTTACTTGGGTCTCAAGCCCACTTTAAGCAGCACTTTCAAACGCCTATTGAGCGTGAAGCTGATATGGAGAGAGCTGAGCAGTTAAAAGCGTTAATTATGCCTTTTATAATGCGCCGCACTAAGGCACAAGTAGCGCAAGAGCTGCCTGAAAAAACAGAGCTAACTAAAGAGTTTGAGTTTGAGCCTAAGCAAAAAGAAATGTATCAAGGTATTACACGTTCATTAGAAGAGAAGCTAATAGACTTATTTGCCGAACAAGGCGCACAAAAAAGTAAACTTGCATTTTTAGAGGCACTTTTAAAGTTAAGGCAAATTTGTTGCCACCCTAAATTAATAGATCCAGACACTCAAGCAGGCTCCGCTAAGCTTGAATGGTTAACAACACACTTACCGCTTATGTTAAGTCTCGGTCGTAAAATTATTATATTTAGTCAGTTCACATCGGCACTTGATTTAATAGCCCAACGCCTCGAAGAAATAAACATTAACTTTAGTATGCTTACAGGCCAAACGCGCCACCGAGATAAAGTAATCGACGAGTTTACCAGTGGTAAAACATCAGTGTTTTTAATTAGCTTAAAAGCTGGCGGTACAGGCCTTAACCTTACACAAGCCGATACAGTTATTCACTTTGATCCATGGTGGAACCCTGCTGTAGAAAAACAAGCGACTGATAGAGCTTACCGTATTGGCCAAACTAACCCTGTATTTGTGTATAAGCTCATAATGAGTAATTCAATAGAGCAAAAAGTATTTAAAATGCAACAAGACAAACAGGCCCTTGTAGATGCGTTATTTACTGATAAATCAATGAGCTTTACAAAGTTTGATGAACAACAAATGTTATCGCTAATTAAAAACTAAATTGATTTAAAAAGTTTTGATCTTTTTATGAACTTAATTAAAAAGCGGACGTCTACTATTATGCTTGTTGGTTAATTGCAGTTAGCACAAGCATCATGTTGATTCCCCATTTAGTTACTAATTTTAGTAATGATTAAGCCAGCCCATTTTGAGTTGGCTTTTTTTATGCCTAATGTCTCGTCCTGAAATGTGTTTACACATTTAGGATTTATTATGACCAAGTCAAATAATACACCGATCAAACGAACAC